>NZ_JBAIYV010000043.1:0-6608 GCF_036763075.1 Desulfotomaculum sp. 1211_IL3151
CATTTTGAAGTACCTCCTGTGTGATTAAATTAGGGGTCGGTCGCCTAGACAGCTCGACACCCAGTATATTACAGGAGGTGCTTTTCTTTTTCAAAGGTCATTTTATTTCCTTACAGGAATGCTCCTTTTTATATAACTTGCTAATAATGTAGACCCCCTAGTAGCTAGAGGGTCAAGAATAAATTCTTAGTCAATAATAAAATTTTATATTCGGTCAAATGGCAGTAGTATTTCACTAACATATTTATCTATATCATTCGTGATACCATACTCAATTAATGCAATTTCAATAGAATAACCAGTTAGTTCATAATGATGTTTTTTATATACGCAAACAGCTTTTTAGAGCTGAGGTTTTACCTTTAGTTTATTCAACGAACATTCCAGCCGCTTAATTTCGTTGCCTTTATCCAATACCACAACTGCAGGCACCTTTTCGACTCCATACTTTCCTGCGAGGTTTTTCTTTGTTGCCATATCGATTTTGAAAATTCTATAATTACCGTTTAGCTCCTTATTGACTTCCTCTAATAACGTACAAAAATCTAAGCTTTCGTTAACTGTCGCATTAAAAAATACAAGTAAAACTTTCTTATCGCTTTTTAGAACATCCTTATTAAAGGCATCAACTTCTTCGACGTACCGCTCAGCTGCAGCTGCAGCTGTTGCTCCATCTCCAGCGGCGGAGACAACTTGTCTTAAATATTTCACCCGATTATCCCCTACGGCATAGACCCCTTCAAGATTCGTTTCCATAAGGTCATTTACAGGAATATATCCTCGCTTCTCCATTTCCACTCCACTTTCTTCAAGAAAATGGGTGGATGGAATCATACCGACAAAGAAAAATACACCCTGGCAATTTAACTTATGAGATACTCCCGTTTTTAAATTTTTTATTTTTATTCCTTCTACATTCTCTTCCCCAAGAACTTCTTCGATCGTCGAGTTCCAGATAAATTCCATTTTCTCATTTTGGAACGCTTTTTCGGCACTGACTTTATTGCAATCAAGAACGCCTTCGTCATGAAGAACAATAACTGTCACTTTTCGTGCAAACTTTGTAATATACATTCCTTCTTCAATAGCTTGATCGCCGCTGCCGACAACAACGACATGCTCCCCTTCAAAGAATTCTGCATCACAGGTCGCACAATAAGCAACTCCCATACCTCGAAGTCTTTTTTCGCCTGGAATATTTAGAAGCCGCGGTTCACTCCCGCAAGCTACGATGACAGCCTTCGCGGCAAGAACTTTTCCTTTCTTCGTTTTTATTTCTTTAACTTCTCGCTTTAGATCCACACTCACAACTTCGTCCTTAAGAAACTCAACCCCGAAATGCTGAGCATGTTTTTTAAAATCATTCATCAGATCAGAACCGCTGATGTTTTGATATCCAGGATAATTGACAATTTCTCGAGTTGTATTGACTAAGCCGCCTACAGTTCCTTTATTAACAACCAATGTTTTAAGCTTAGCTCTTCCACCATAAATGGCCGCTGTCAATCCTGCCGGTCCTCCCCCAATTATCATTAAGTCATAGCTACTCTCCATTATTTCTGTCTCCTCCACTTTTATCTACAACAGAGCTCTATCCCTCGAGAACACTCTCAATCTTTTC
This sequence comes from Desulfotomaculum sp. 1211_IL3151, assembly GCF_036763075.1. NCBI lineage: Bacteria > Bacillati > Bacillota > Clostridia > Eubacteriales > Desulfotomaculaceae > Desulfotomaculum > Desulfotomaculum sp. 1211_IL3151. Next base: position 1,622 of record NZ_JBAIYV010000043.1, read on the forward strand.
CTCGACTTGTTTTTCTTCGACCTCTCCAGCGAGTTTTGCTTGATACTCTCCATCCTTAAAGAAAAGAATCTGAGGCACTCCTTTTAGAGAAAATTGTCGAAATATGCTCTTGTTTTCTTCAACATCAACATAATAGAAACCAAACTTGCCATCATATTTTGGCTGAAGCTCTTCTAAGACAGGAACAACACCTTGACAGACATGACACGTTTCTCTTGAGAAAATAACAAGGCAAGGCTCGCAATTAACATAAATAATCTCTTCAAATGAGGCGGAATCTAATTGTTTTAAAGCCATAAAGCACCGCTCCTAAGATTAATAATTTGGTCAATAAAATCAAAAGAAGGTCTGGCCTGACAACTTTTAAGCACAGGCCAGAAAAAGATATAATGAATAGAAGGGCTAGCACATATTTAGAAGAGAAGTTGACCGATTGTCGTAGCAATAATAATATTTAGAACAATAGCACCTATGCAAGCGGGAATTGAATACTTATAAATATCGTTTGCACTAACCCATTCCCTATTCCCATGCCTTTCATGAAGTATGGGATTTATACTATGCCTGGATTGTTACATTAGTTGTATAAAGCGTTCCTTCGCATAATATTTCCACCTTGTAGATTCCTTTTAAACCTTCTTTGCTGATGAATTTATCAATATCCTGAGGATTTTCTTTCTGAAAAGTACCAACACACATGGCTTCATGGTCGGCACCGGTGGTTTTAATATGATATTTATGGACGCAGCCATCTTCGCCGCGCAGAATTAAAAATGCATCTTCCCCTTCTGAAAAAATTGCGCTGAACTGAATTCTGTCTTCTTCTTCCCAAATTCGTGCATCATAATGATCTGGGATCAGACCTTTGGATTCTGCCGGAACTTTTACCCGGAATTCTTTGCTTACGCCCAGGCTTCCCAGCAACTGGCCTTTTCCAAATTCAGCTACTTCATTGGCATAGTAAAGGGGCAGTTTTTCTGCTCTGTAAAAGTTTGCAGGAACTTGTAATTCATATACCACTTCATTATTGAGCAATTCACAGGTAATGGAGTTAAAGCTGATGGTGTCTTTTTCCGGACCTCTGACCAGATTGACCGCCATGCCTTCGCAGGTTTTACCATTCTGATAGCCGATTCCGCCGGAATGGATTAAATAATGTCCATCGTTGTAATATTCGACATTGCCAACATATGGAGAGAAGAATTCTGCGCCACGTTCTTTTCCATACTGCCAGATCTGTTCAATTTCCATCTTATCGGTATCAATGCGATAGATTACACCGCAGGAAAAATTCTTGCTGTTTGGTACATAATGTTCTTTGTTCTTGGATCTCCAGTGACCATTGTCAAAAAGGAAGATGTTTCGATTTGGCAGAAGCACACATGCATGCTGTTCGTACTGCCAGTCGAATTTTTCCAAATCGCCAACTGGTTTAAAGAAATATTGTTGATATTCTTCCGGCCAGCCTTCCGGATCTCCAAGGATCCAGTTTAATTTACCAGTTTGAAAATCAATATTGATGACAGCATCCTGATGGCGTCCAGATAATAACAGACTGTTGGTTTCTTCGTCATACCATACGGCATTGTTGTGGAACCAGTCTTCCGCATCCTGGGTGCCAGAACCTGCAACTGGATACTGGGGCAGTATATTTTTAAAATCCCATGATTTTAAAATTTCACCAGTCTGCTTGTCAATTAATACACACATGTCTTCCACTGTGGAAGAATTCAGGTCTTCTGTCAGAATCAGCAGATTTCCGTCTTTCATCTGGAAATGGTCATGATGGTATCCGCCAGGAATACGATATTCTTTAAATACTTTTCCTCCCAGATTCATTTCATAAATTCCGGTGGTGTAATATGGCATGCCAACCAGTCGTTCTGTTCCGACCAGAATATGACCATTGTCAATACGTTTCAAATCAAATGCAAAGTTATATGGAGAATACCAGCGTAGATCGCCCCGATAATCATACCCAACTGGCACAGACTTCATGGAAGCAGTCATAAATACCAGATTATCTCCGAAATAACTGGATGTGGTTTTGCAGGAAGTCGCATGTGGTACCCGTTCATCTACTTTATCAGTTTTAATGATAATGGTATTTCGTTCACCGGTTGACAGCACCAGTTCTACTTCATTTTCCCAGTCACCGTATAAACCATAGACTGGAATAATATGTCTGGTTCCTCTTGGGAACCGATGTGAAATATTTCCCTGTACTTCGATACCTTTTACGATAATGGTTACTTCAACTGGAATTGGGGTTTCAAACAGCACCATGGCAGTCAGCGGCGCAATAAAATATGGATTCAGTTTTACCAGCGGATTTGCCAGAGTATAATTTCCCTGTGCAAATTCTTCTAAAAAGCGTTGTTCACTTTCATGCTGCATTGTGATAATATGCTGCATGTTTTGGTATTTAATTGTACTCATTTTTTCACTCCTAACAAAATTGTGGCTTTATTTTTATAAAATTGTAATGGATCAGAATCAGATGAATAAAAGTTTTGCAATTGGATAACCGACAAGGATATATAGTATCAATACGGCAATACACATTGGAAAACCGATTCTTAAAATATCTTTCGATGCGTAAATATCAGTGCGTCCGAATAACATACTTGCATGCGGAGAAGCAGATGGTGTCAGCATTGCAACGAACACCATGCTGGTAACACCCATTGCCACTGGAATAGGATTGATGCTTAACTGTTCTGAGAACGTAATGATAATTGGCATCAGTAAAATTGCCATTGCAGCATTGTTGGCAAAATTTGTGATAATCAGAGCGAAGGTAAACAAAATTGCTACAAATGCCAGTTCAGAGCATCCACCCAGGAGCGGATTTAATTTTTCAACTAAGAAGCCTGTTACACCAGTAGCGGGATCGGATAACGTACTACCTCCATAAATTGCAGCTGCGATTAAGAAGAATAATCCCCAACTGAACTGACTATAAGCGACTTCTTTAAAGTTCAGCATCGGTTCTCCGTTGAATCGGAGTACAGAGAATACCAGGATGAAGAAGATCCCAATTCCCAGTGCACCCCAGCTGTTCATCAATGCAACAAATAGAATATCCTTTGGCAGGAACATTGGAACCAGCATCATAATTAAATAGCATGGAACCATGAACAGATAGGCTTTTTGCTGGAAATTCATATCTGGTAAATTTAATTCTTTTCTTACCATTTCTGGATCTACATTTTTCAGCTTACTTACATCAGGACGAATGATAAACTTTAATACCGTCAGGTAAATGGAGATGACCAGAGAAGTCATAATAATAATATAAACCATGTAAGCTGCAGAATTTATGATGTATTTACCATGGGTCATGGTTTCAAAAGTTCCGATAATACTCAATGGTGCGCCGAGGAATGGGAATATAATCTGACCTACTGTAATGGTTAAAAACATTCCCATAAAGAAATAGTTCCAGAGTTTATCCTGTTTTGTAATTTTTAATGATTCCACAATTCTTAATGCGATCGGCCATAAAATAATCAATGCTGTAATTGCGGAGATAATGGATAATGCCCAGCAGGCCACATAGAATATCAGAATAAATACATATGGTCTTCCTTTGAAAATCTTTCTGGTAATAAACCATTGGGCAATATATTTACTGCTGCCACACTGGTCCAGTGCACCGAATAAAACAATTACAAATAAAGTCTGTAGTACAACAGGATGGCCTATAGCAGTAGAAATAACCTTAGTAAAACCACTAAAACCTTCCCCTGCATAACCAGAGATACCGATTAATGTCAGTCCCAAAATACTAGGCCATAAAGTGTCTACTGTAGACCATAAATAAACCATACCTAAAAAAATACCGACACTTTTCATACCGATTGGCGTAATTGGCGTAATCGGTGGGATTGTCCAGAATGCTATGATAATAAGAAAGCCTATCATAGTATGAAGATAAGTTAAGTCTTTTTTCATTTTTAGCTCCCTTTCTTGATATTTTTAATGATTATATCAATTACATTTATGGGTAAAATATAACACATGTTATAGCCTGTGCTTTTTTTAACAATATTTCTTGACGGTTTATCAAAAGAATCTTACAATATGGAATGATCATAATCTGAATCGCTTCTTATTTTTAAATAAGGAATCTGACCATGAATAATTTAATTATGAATTTTAAAGAATGTATGAAAACACATTCGGATGTGTTTCCATGCTATTATAAAAAAGGACAGTATATCATTCGGCCGGGAGAGGTACTGAACAGCATCTATCTTTTGACAGAGGGGTTATGTTATCGTAAATTTCTGACTGAAAAAGGTGAAGAAATTATTTATGATATTCGTGATTCCAATGGCAAATTGGAAACTCTTCTGGGTGTACTGATTTTATACAGTAACAGTAAAATTAGTACCACCTCGTTTATAGCAAAATCGGATTGCACCTGTTATAAAATTTCTGAACGAATTTTTATGAATTATGCTAACCAGAATCCTCAGCTACTTCATGAACTTTTAAGAATGTCTATGAATAGTTATGATGAACTGGATATCAAATATCATTTTCGACAGAGTGGAAAAGCTGCTAATCGGTTGTGCGAAATTATATTAACTACTGCTTGCAGTCAGAATGGAGTGCTTTGTTTCAGTCAGTTTAATCACAGTGAATTAGCTAAATATCTGGGCGTACACAGAGTCAGTGTAGTCCGAATTTTAAAACAGTTGGAAGAAGACAGGGTCATCAAGCGTACAAAACACGGTCTGATTTTATTGGATCAACAGCAGTTGAAGCAATATGCAGCTGGAGAAAAGTTTGTCTATACAAAAAAGGGCGTGTCGCAAAACGTTTATTTGAAAACGTAGGGCGACACGCCCCTTTTGATTCATGACAGGAAAATCATTACATCTTTGCAGGTTAGTTTCACTATTTAAGCCCCGTTTTGGGCATAACAAAACAAGGGAAGCGCTTTCCCTTTGTTAATAATTTTTCGTTTTTGTTTAGG
>NZ_JBAIYV010000020.1:0-6468 GCF_036763075.1 Desulfotomaculum sp. 1211_IL3151
GCGGCGACATTTGTTATCTTACCACTATAATTATTGTTTCGCAATATGAATTTTATGAAATTTTGTTTATTTTTTCTAGAAAAATTAAAAAGTAAATTAAAACGTTTATTTTGTTTCTAAATCTATCCTTCTTGACTGCCATTCAATATCATCACGGATAAGCTTATCTTTTAGTAAAATAAGATAAACCTGTTCAACTCGTCTTACAAATTCCTGCTCTAAAAGATTGATATCATCTTTCTGGACTAAGGGACATATTCTACTACCTAGTTCAACATCAAACTTCAAGGTAAATTTTCCATCCCTCGTTAGATAGGGCATGAGTGGAAAAACTCGACATGCCAGAGGTCTGTGCTTTCTTAAACAGTAACCTTTACAACGGAGGAATTTAATATTCCCAGACCAACTGGGACAAAATTCATATTCCTGTGTACTGTGTTCCTCCCAGTCTATCCATTCCTCCTTGCCTGTGAACATACACTCTTCACCGGGCAAGAGATACATACCTACACCCTTATCCCATTCAGTACAACACACTGAGTTGCAAAGTTCGCCACAGTTTTGTTTTAAGGGTGTAATTTCATCTAACAACTTGTATATCTTAGGCCACTCTATCATGTAATCACCATAGGTTATTATAATAATTTATAAGAAATTAAGTCAACATTCCCAGACTCGGGTCTTTGACACTTACTCAAATATAGAAATTCTTGCAAGCCTTGAAAACAGGGCTTTTTTTATTGAAAAAATGTCAAATTTCCCTTGCTAACTAGTGCGTAATATTGCGTAATGTGTTATAATACAAGGAATTGGAGGTGTTTCTTTCCATGCGACTTAGTATCTCTAAATCTAAAAACGCTACCTCGCTTTATGTCATACAGTCTTTTTATGAAAATGGGAAACGTTCCACAAAGGTTGTTGAAAAATTAGGAACACTTGCTGAGTTACAACAAAAATTAAACGGGAAAGACCCTATTGAATGGGCTAAATCATATATCGAGGAACTTAATAAAAAGGACAAAGAACAATCGCGGGAAATCACTGTTAAATATTCCCCATCTAAAGTAATCCCTAAAGATCAACAACACTTATTCAATGGCGGTTATCTTTTTCTTCAAAAAATCTATCACGAGCTAAACCTTCATAAGGTTTCCGCTGAGATAACGAAAAAATATAAGTTTACCTTTAATCTGAGCAATGTACTGTCACGACTACTTTACGGACGTATACTTTTCCCCTCTTCTAAACTTGCTACCTACCAGCATTCCTCAAGGTTCATTGAACAACCCGACTTTGAATTGCAGCATGTTTATAGAGCCCTTGAAGTCATTTCTAAAGAGATGGATTTCATTCAGTCTTCCCTTTATAGCAACAGCCTTAAAATTTCAAAGAGAAATACGGGGGTTCTCTATTATGACTGTACCAATTATTTTTTCGAAATTGAACAAGAAGACGGCCTTAAACAGTACGGTGCTTCTAAAGAACACCGACCGAATCCTATCATCCAAATGGGTCTGTTCATGGATGGAGACGGCATTCCCCTTGCTTTTAATCTAAATAGTGGCAACACTAATGAGCAGATTACGCTTAGGCCCTTAGAGGAAAAAATACTTGCCGATTTCAAACTTTCCAAATTTGTGGTCTGTACAGATGCCGGTCTGGCTTCTGAAAAGAACAGAAAGTTCAATAACGAAGGTGAACGCGCATTTATCACAACCCAATCGATTAAAAAATTAAAGAAGCATTTAAAGGAATGGTCCCTCGATTCAAAGGGCTGGCACCTTGCAGATCATGATAAAGCTTATGATATCGCTCAGCTTGACGAGGAAGCTTATAAAGATAAATGTTTCTTCAAGGAACGTTGGATTAAAGAAAACGGCTTGGAACAAAAACTTATCGTCACTTACTCCATCAAGTACAAAAATTATCAACGTCAAATTCGCACTTCACAAGTTGAACGTGCTCAAAAGATACTTAATACAAATCCAACTAAGATTTCAAAAAGCAATCAGAATGACTATAAACGTTTTATCAAAAAAACCAGTTTTACGCCTGATGGCGAAATAGCTGGCAAGGAGATATATGCATTAAACACCGAAACCATCTTTGCTGAGGAGGCCTTTGACGGGTTTTATGCCGTTTGTACAAACCTTGAAGGCAGTGCTCAAGAGATTATCCAGATTAACCAGCGGCGCTGGGAGATTGAGGAATGCTTTCGGATCATGAAAAGCGAATTTAAAGCACGCCCCGTATATTTAAGCCGCGAAGATAGAATTAAGGCACATTTTACCACCTGCTTTATGTCACTCGTTATTTACAGGTTACTGGAAAAGAAATTGGGAAATAAGTTTACATGCAGTGAAGTTATCCGTGGATTGAGAGAGATGAATTTCTGTGAGATTAAGGGTGAGGGGTATATACCGTGCTATACTAGAACTGATTTTACTGATACACTTCACGAAGCTTTTGGTTTTCGAACAGATTATGAGATTACAAAAAAGACACAGATGAAAAAATTTTTAAATGCAACCAAAAGGTAAAAATATTACTCACTTGTTAAAAATACAAAAAAGCTTGAACGCCTTGAAAATACAGGGATTCAAGCTTTTTTATGTTTTCCAACTGTCAAAGATGGGATTATAATAATTTATAAGAAATTAAGTCAACATTCCCAGACTCATCTAGGGGCAAAAAAATAACTGCAGCAAATACTACAGTTATCATTAGACAAACCTATTTTTCGTAATCCTTAAATTTGATCATCGGACACTTTTTACAAGCATCCACCCCAGGATATTGCTGACCACCGGGACCAACCATAGAAGATCCACCGTATTTACCCACTCTGTCAATTAGTTGTTTGGCTAAAGCAGCAATATGGGTACCAGGTATGAAAATATTAACCTCACCTTTTTCAGTTTTTCCTGAGGTAAAGCTGCCAGCACACATGGTCTTCATTTCAATGGTTTGTTTCTGATAACAGCCAACTGTTCCGCCACAAACTGCGGAGTTAATAGTATGGGTGAAATTAAGGGAAGGTTTTTTAGTTGCTCCAATGTAGTCATTTAAGATGTGATAGGCCTGAAATACATTCGTAATCATAAAAATAACATCCGGCTCAAAGGTCGCCTTGTAAAGGGGTGCAGTTGCTATCCCTTTTAATTCCCCCAAGGGAAGCATCGGCTTGGCATTCAAACACTGCTTCGCTAAATCCCAGTCATTGGTATACTTGACATGTCCATCAACCTCTTCATCCGATGCTTCACGCATACCAAAAACTGTTTTCGCATTACCACAGAGTAATTTTTCCTGATCAAATTTAGTGATAAAATCATCCATACGAGAGGCTAAGGCAACCTGGCAATAAGTCATTTTAGGACCGGGGACCTTTTCAGCCTCAAATTTGTCATATTCCTCACGATCAAAAAACAGTTTAACGGCAACGGGGTTATATTCCAATTTATAAAGGTCCTGTAACGCCTTATGCATATCCATATAAGTTAATTCTTTTTTATCGGCTAATTCACCAATATCGATTAGTAACATATGCACAACCTCCGAAACTTAATTATTCTATGGGGGTTGCCTTTATGGGGCAACCCCAGTACTTATTAACCAAAATTAGATTTTGATACCGAATGCAACTAATAGGTACTTTAGACCAACATAGAGTAGTATAAAGGACAGGAAGTATTTTAATTTACGGGCGTTAATGAACTTAGAAAGCTGAGCTGCTATAACAGTACCGATGGCAACACCGATTAATTCAAAACCAAGGAAAGCAAAATCCAACTTACTACCCATGGAGAGATAGTTAAGAATACTAGTGGAAGAAGAAACCAGAATGGATAATACAGAGGTGCCAGCTACGATATACATGGGGAAGCCCATTACACTAGTCATAAAGGGTACTAACAGGAAACCGCCGCCTACACCAAGGGATGCAGATATGATTGCTACAACAATACCTGTGAAGAAAGGGACCAGCGCATTGTACTTAAACTCTTGGCCAGCAAACGTAAAGGTGTTTTGCATACCGATTTGTTGGAAGTTAACTCCGATTTGTTTAATTTCATTAATTTTACCAGCAGCTTTTAATTCTTTAACCTTGTCAGCAAAGGCCTTATTCGCTTGTTTTACTTTTTTCTGGCCGTCTACAAATTTCTGGCTGCATTCATAGAACAAACGCAGGGAAATTGCTAGAGTAAAGAAACCAAAGTAGGGTTGGAAATGTTTCATTTCTTTTAAAAAGTCAGCTGAAAAATAGGATCCGATTAATGCACCGATAATACCGCCGAGGCCCAGCACAATGGCTGTGGGAACTACAATACGTTTTTCACGTAGGTACAAAGGAGTTCCTACAATGGGGCTGACCAGGGTCAATACTTGGTTCATGGGCTTTACCATGTTCGCATTCTTTAAGCCAAAAATACTCATATGACCGACACCAGCTAGAATACCGCCGGCAGCACCTACAGTTGTAAATACGTATCCTACAAAAATTCCCCAGAGAATAAGTGCAATTGGGCTTGCATCCACACCTGCCATTGGAAAATGCATAAACTATTCCCTCCATTTTAAACTATTTTTATGACGGCACAACACTATTAGGATTTTTTCTTGAATTAATAAAAGATTTCACATATTTTAGTACCCAACCACCGATATAATAGGTAAAGTAAGCTAAGAAATATAATGCAAAAATATTGACCTGCCAATTAATCAGTGGTATTTTTATTGTTGGTATAAATATGCTAACTAACCAAATCAATAAAATATGTGGTACTAAACGATAAATAGAATCAACTACTGAAGCCGTTAGATAATCGAAAAACACTTCCCTCATTTCAGCCTGAAGGGATTTGTAAGCTGAGCTGTCTCCCATCTTCACAGCTATATCAGACAGCTCATCCAGCTCCTGATAATGGCTTTTTAAACCCTGAATCTTTTTGCCATGCGGGTCTTTGAAAAAATTGATCATACGAGAAAGTAGCTTCATGGTAATCCGCCTCACTTTGAAGTTTGTTGTATATCCTTTTGTATTCCTCCCCTCCCTGTATATGTCGCTTTGCTTGTTATTAATTTATCAAACTATCGTTGTTTTTCATGTCGCATCTGTGACACTTTCAATGTCATTATAGTTACCTTATTTTTGTCTGTTATATTGCGTATGTTTTGACATGTGTATGACAGTATTTTAAACTTTTTCATTATTCCCTATTTTCCATATGTTTCTGTTTTATTGGTATAAATAAAAGGCTGGTAATCAAATTACCAGCCTTTTTATACAATCCATTTATTGAGTTTTTCGGAATCTACAATATACATCTCTCTACCTTCTATAACAATGCTTTTTTCCTGTTTAAAGGTATTTAACAGGGATGTAACCGTTTGTCTAGATGTACCAATCATACAGGCAATTTCCTCATGGGTAAGCCTTAAATCAATCTTTGTACCTATCTCTGTTTCAACACCTGCTCTTTCCGACATTTTTAAAAGAAGCATTGCTAACCTTCCTGGTACTTGCCAGCAAACCATTTCATGTATTATTGCCTCCGCTTCCCTCATACGAACCCCTAAGGTTTTAGCAACCTTAATAGCTATGGCAGGGTGTTGCTCCAACAATTCTTCAAAACGATTCTTTCTTACAACCACCAATGTAGCATCATTTATAGCGCCTGCAAAACATGTCCTTTCGCCGTGATACAGTGTTTCAGCTAACCCCATTAACTCCCCAGGGCTTCTCATACTACCAACAGTAACACGACGACCATCTGCAGTAATTCTATATATTTTAACAAAGCCCTCTTCAATCAAATAAATACGATCCGCGGTATCTCCAGCAGCAAATATTATTTGTCCCTTCGGATAACTTATTACGGTGCCGTATTCTCTAATCAAATTCTTTTCTTCCTCTTCAAGGGCCAAAGGTTCATAATTGATGTTCTCCATAGTGTCTTCCCTCCCCACATATGTCAGACAAATATCATTTTATCCTTTATCTTTAACTTGTTCAAGGAATTTAACGATTAATTAAAAATTTCACTAGAAATATATACTTTTATTTAATATTCCCTAACAAAAAAACTTTACCCAAAAGTAAATAATAGTAATTACTGCCCCTCCCTTTGTCCAATTCCAATTACACAGTCGAAACAGCCTTAAACCCACATATAGACCCTTTTATACACCCTTTGTCCATTCAACAGCTTAAGACCTGCTCAGGGGGACTTATAGCCCCTTGATACTACCCTCGTGCAAATGGGAAAGGTTTTGACTGTTTTTTACTAATTCAAAGGGGTTTGAAGTCGGCACCAAAAACAAAACCCTCCAGTTGCAATAACTGTAGGGTTTTAAAAATACTCTGGCAACGACCTACTCTCCCAGGAGCGTGAGCTCCAAGTACCATCGGCCCTGAAGGGCTTAACTGCTGTGTTCGGGATGGGAACAGGTGTACCCCCTCCGGTA
>NZ_JBAIYV010000003.1:0-72567 GCF_036763075.1 Desulfotomaculum sp. 1211_IL3151
ATTATAACACTTTACTATAAAAATACTCCAGTAAAAATATACAATACCAAAAATTTCATCTTGACCAATAGAAATAAAGTAAATATAATATTTTGTTCGGGAGTAACTAAATGGGAATGATGGATTTGTGAAATTGAATAAAAGAAGTGCCGCTACTATTGAAAAATAGTTTTGCGACACTTCTTTTACTTTACTTCTTATACGTTACATAGAAGTGGAAGATGCAGGTTCGGAAATCTGGGACAGCGCTTGTCCAGCCTCATTTTGATAAATATTCTGGGTAGCCAGGTCTCCTAAGGCAACAATGCCAGTTACTGAACCATTATCCACCACAGGAAGACGGCGTATCTGACGCTGAGCCATTAGGTTGGCAGCTTCGTGAACATCCATTTCCGGACTGCCAGTTACAACCTCAGCAGTCATAACACTTTGCACAGTGGTGGAAGAAGGGCTTTGTCCCTGGGATACAGCCCGTAGGGCAATGTCACGGTCTGTCACAATACCCACACAGCGACCATTTTCCACCACGGGAATGGAGCCTACATTATGCTGACTCATAAGTTGGCTTGCTTCCTGAATCGATTGTTGCGGGCTGACAGTAGCAATATTTTGAGTCATCATATCTTTAAGTTTTTGAGCCATTTTGTTACCTCCCCAGATAGTTTTAGAATCCTGTTTTATAATTCCTTTTTTATGGGGGATTAATTCTTTGGCTGGCTGTTAAAAAAATAAAGAACAGGGTAATTTTACCCTGTTCAGATTAAGCAGATTGATGAATCGATTGGGAAACCTGTTGGTCATCTTTTAATAAATAAAGTCGATTGTCTTCCAGTTGATACATCATTGGTGCAACGATAACTTTGGGATATCTTTGGCGGAGTCTATTGGCCTCAGCTAGAACGAAATCTAATTCGTTACAAATTTCATACATGGGAGCAAAATGATTAAAATGATCTTCTGCGGCTTTTCTATCCCAGCCTACTTCAACGAGACCATCAATAAATTTCTGCTCTTTGGCTTTTAAGTTAGCCATGCCACAGTTATTATGGGCGATTAATGCAATGGCTCTTACACCACCGACACCAATGGCATAGGATACTTTAAATTCCGAAGTGCGTAAATTTCCCGCTCCGGTGCGGATTACGTAGGCAAATTTCTCGGGGATATTAAGGCGCTTACGGTTATCCATACACATACCTATTAAAATCTCTGCATGATCATATTTTTTGTCTGAATTAAAAAAGTGCTTATTAAAGTTGTGATATTCAATTAAATCACCAATCGGCGTGTTTAAGTACTGGGGAAATATATCCTCCCTTGTGTTAACTGTAACAACCTCGGCCATTTGTCACCCTCCTTTGTTAGCGTTTTAAATAATTTAACAGAAAAAATCTAAAGATACAATAGTTATTTTTGTCACTACTATCCTTTGCCCCAATGTTTTATTAATTGGTACTATTATTTCCTTTAATTTTGGTAGAGACAATACATTTTCTAAAATGTTTTCTACGCTAAAAAGGAAAAAGGTTTGCTAATAACGAAATTATGGGCAATTATCTTTTTATGGGGGTAAAATGTGAAAATATCAGCAATATCTAGCAATAAACAAAATGACAAAAGCAGAGCTGCAACTGGTTCCTTAGAAACATCTAAGGCCAAACAAGTATTTTCTAAGGTGCTGGAGAATGAAGAAAAAGACTATGCCCATAAGCAGCTTCAAGAACTGTTGGATAAAGTCAGCGTAGCAGGGGATAATTTAAAATCTGCCGTCACCGAAGAAAATGTCAGGCAATATAAGGATAGTATTAAGGACTACCTTACCTTTGTACTGAAAAATTACCATAAGTTGCGTCATGACCGCAGTATCAATTACAGCACTTTCTACACCCGGGTAGAAATAATAAATAGGGAAGTGGAAGAACTTACTGTAAAGCTGCTGGGTGAAGAGAAGGATAATATCGACGCCGTGGCCGAGGTGGACCGAATTGCCGGCTTAATTATTGATGTATACATGTAAAAACCCCCGCAAGGGGGTTTTAGCTTTGAGTAATGTCGCTGTTTACCTGGGCCTTAACGACGATAGTTTGGGCTAAAAAGTCATGAATGCCTCGGCCATACATTAATACTAAAACCATTGTGGTCAGCATCCAAAATAACCAGGTAGTTTGCACAAATGTGTTGGTTATTAGGTAGACAGGAAATAGGGTAAAAGAAAATTCCCTTAGCAGGTAATGTCCAAAATGTAATTTTTCTCCTTTGTTTGATCCGATTTTAATCTTCATAGCCTTCTTACCCACTGTTTGGCCATCCCAAAGCAGATTCAGGATGATAATGATAACCAGAAGAACACCACCACCAATGGCTTCTATCATTCTTTGATTGTCTTGGGTGCCAAACCACAAATATATTGGCGCTGTTATGACAACCTTATCAATAATTCTAGCAATTAATCTTTCAAAGGGGCTGGCGTAGTTTAGTGTGGTCAAAGGTCATCTCCTCCTAGCTAGTTAGCGTTAGCTTTGTAACAAAAATAACAAAACTAAATAATTATTGCAAGCTTTTTGTCACGAAAAATAGCCGTTAGCTGTTAGCCATTAACTTAGGCAAGCGAGGTGCCTGGCCCGTTGATGGACGGAGCGAAATCGGTAAACTTGTGACCGCCCGGTTCGTACCAATTTTGACGTTGCCTGTAAGTTTATTTATATATATAGGAAAAATTATTTTAGTCTGAAGGAAGCTGGCTATAGGTGGCGAATTTAATTTGCACGGCCTATAGGATTATCGAATGGAGGTTTATTCGTTGACAAAAAAACATATAGTCACTGCCCTATTATTCATGGTGCTGGTGTTTCAGACAGGATGTGCCAACTCAGGGGATGTGCCGATACCTAATGGAGAAACGCAAAAAACTGCCGCCACGAAGCAGAATACGGAACCAGAAAAACAAAGCACACCGGTCTTGAGTGGCAAAATTGAAGCGATACAGTCAGCTAATTTGGTCAGTAAGGTAGCTGGCAAAGTTGCTGCTGTCCATGTTGATATTGGCAGCACAGTCAAAGCCGGTCAACTGCTTGTTAGCCTTTCGGCGGAAGACAAGGCCGCAGAATTTGAAGAGGCAGTTACACTTGTTGAAAAGGCCCAGGTTGATGCAGATTTAGCCCTAAAGACATATCAAAGGGGCAAAGAATTGATGGCCTCCCAGGCCATTTCCCAAGCGGATTATGATAATCTATATGAGGGTCCCTACAAAAAGGCTGAAGTTGGTCTGAAAACTGCCCAGGCTTCTTTAAAAAGAAAACAAATCGCCTACGATGATATGTTTATCAAAGCTCCCTTTGCAGGAGTTATCACTGCAAAAAATATTAACCCGGGCGAAATGGCGGGTACCCAAACTGCCGTATTGTCCTTGGTCAATCTAAGCCAAGTGGTGATCAAAGCATCGGTGGGCGAAAACCAAATTAATCAGTTAAAAAATGATCAAGCGGTTGAGGTAAAGGTTCCGGCGATTCCGGGGAAAACATTTTCGGGCAAAATAAACAACATTGCCTTGGCAACTGATCCCCAAACAAAGGCTTATCCTGTAAAAATACAATTGGATAACTCCGATAATGTTTTGAAACCCGGTATGTTTGCCGAGATTGTACTGAATAAATAGCGAGCCCAATCGAATAAGATACGGAGGTAGCCATGAAAAAGAAAAAGATATATCTAGTTCTAGCAGCTATGGTCGTATGCTTGGCAGCGGTTTCTTATTATTACTGGTATCAGAATGCCCATTATGTGTCCACTGAAGATGCGAGGGTAGATGGCAATATTATTAAGGTCAGTCCGCAGTTATCTGGACAGATTATCGAATTTCCCATTGAGGAAAACCAAGAGTTGGAACAGGGTGGGTTTATTGGCCGCCTATCCGATGTTACCCTGCAGCCCGGTGCCAACCTTGATTTAACTGTAATTAAAGCACCTATCACTGGGACAATTCTAAAAAAGATTGCCCACGTTGGTGAAATGGCAACACCCGGTTCTGCCATGGCTCTCATGACAGACCTTGATGATCTATACATAACAGCCAATATCGAAGAAAATGAACTAAATAAAATAAAAATTGGTCAGGTTGTAGAATACACCATTGATTCCTTTCCCGGCGTTCGTTTTGAGGGTAAAGTCATTTCCATAGGTAATGCAGCAAATTCTGTTTTTTCCTTACTGCCACAAACAAATTCCGGCAATACTTTTACGAAGGTAACGCAACGGGTTCCTGTAAAAATAAGTATAGATGATTACCATGGTAAACGACTATTACCTGGCATGAATGCGATCATAAAAATACATCTCTAAGAGATCAAGGATGTCAAGTGGACGGTTGGGGGGAAGGAACCAAATTGAAGTGTATTTATGAGGATATAGAGTGCAAGTGTAATACTTCCTGTCAGGAAGAATGCGATAACTGTTACTGTCAAAAATGTCCCATTAAAAATAAGCCACCACATTATTAAAATGCCAGGAGGTTTGAAATGGAAAGAGAAACTCCGAAGGTAAAATTAGAAACTGTCATTAGACTATGTACCGAGGGAATTGAAATGCTATCCCAGAACAAGGTTGAGGAAACCATGAACGGTCTAATGCACACATTAGAAATGGCGCGCCAAATGTTGGCGGTGCATAATAGCCGAGGGGAAGTATGGGTAAAGGCCAAGGTAAAACTGGGTGATATTGCACCGGAGACAAGGGGTAAAATAATAAGAAATGATGAAGCGGGGATGTTGGTACAATGGAATGTGTCCGGCAGCCAGCGTCCCTTGGTCGATTTGTTCCTGAGAGATCAATTTGAAGATTACATTGAGCTAGAGGGTTCCTGTAACAATCACCAGCATTGATTAATTGTTCTGAAAAATGGCCATGGCCATGAGCCGTGGGCCTTGGGCTTTTTTGCCTTCAGCCATGTCATCCTGAACGGTAGCGAAGGATGACACAAAGTTTTCATCTCCTGCCAGTGTCGTTCGGCATGGAAGACTGTTACTATACCACGGTTAAGGCCGTGGTTTTTTATATGTATAAAATTTTTGAAAAACTCACATACTCTTAGATAGTTAATTAGTGTATGTGGGGTGTATGGTTGTTGAGTAGATTCAATAAATTAGTTTATATCACCTTAGCCTTTGTGGTGATGCTGATGATTTCATTTTGGTCTTACCGGACCTATGTTCAACATGAGTTTGCCGGTGAATTGATTCGATTTCATGTGATAGCCAATAGCGATAGCTTTGCAGATCAGACACTCAAACTACATGTTAGAGATGTGGTCGTAGAAGAAATGAAAAAAAGATTTAGTGTCGTCAATAGCCGACAAGAGGCTGAAAAGATAGTAGCAACAAACATGGCTGAGATCCAAAGAATTGCTCAGGAACAGGTTCGTCGGGAGGGCAAAGAGTACCCAGTAGAGGTTGTCATGGGGGATTTTTATTTTCCTACCAAAAGTTATGGTAATTTAACCTTACCCGCCGGCGATTATCATGCGGTAAGGGTTGTAATTGGCGAAGGAAAAGGACAAAATTGGTGGTGTGTGTTATTTCCTCCCCTTTGTTTTGTAGATAGTGTGCAGACACTGGAGAAGAACGATACGGCCCAAGGACTTAAAGTGTTTGAAAAAGATAATTTAGAATTTCGGTTAAAATGTGTGGATATACTAAAAATATTTAGTTAAAATATAGTTTTGGTAAAGATATTATTGAATGTTTCGATTTATAAGTGTACACTAATAATTAGGACGGTAGTAAAATATAACCATACTTAATGAAGGAACCCTAATTATAATCGTAATGGAGGTATTTTCCGTGCAGCATCCAACGAATACAAGAATTATTTTTGCAGAAAATCCTGAAGAAGCGAAGCAAAAATATCTAGCCTTGAATATTCAAACCAAAGACCCCAGCCCTGGGGTAGAGGTTTTAAAGCCCCAAGAGGACGAAGATTTTGACATTCATTCCGATATCAACCTAATTGGTGAAGTATCTGTGGGTCCTTCCATTATGGAAGAAATAAGGCAAGACCCTGAGAAGGCTTATGTAGTTTATTTCTTAGAAGATCCTAGCAAGTTTGCCTAAGAACATGAATGACCCTGTCTACACAGCCAGACAGGGTCATTTTATCGTCAATTATTCGCAAAGTCTAGGGAAGGGATTGAGAACGATTCGTAATCGGTCCATTGAAGGTAAAACAGTGGGTCAACTGGAAAGGGAGCTGCGTGTTAAAACCAACCCCCACGTGGATTGGAAGTTAGTAGCGGGTGGCCTTTTGTTTGTAATTTATCTCTGTATGTGTTGGTTTCTTTTTAAGCAGACAGCAGAGGTTAATCGTCTGGAACAAGAGAATATTAGCTTAAAGAAACAAATTGAGGAACAAAAATTATTGCCATCAAAAAACACATCTCCTCCTGAAAACAGGGTAGCGACCCCTGAACCAAAAAACATAGGCAATGAGCTTTTGCCCTATCAAATTCAAAAGGGGGATAACTTTGCGATCATTTCCCAAAAGTTTTATAAAACGGAGGCCTACGCGGGTCAACTGGCAAAGTTAAACGACTTATCAGGTACCCTGCAGATTGGTCAACCGGTGCTTGTGCCCCGGGAACCGTTAAAAACCTGGGATAAATAGCCGTCAGCCGTCAGCTGTCGGCTTTTTTTGCATTGCTTAGGGTTCTTTCTGAACCGTAGCCTAGGATATAGGCTTGATGGAGAAAAGCCCTCTTTTAATTATCCGGGCATGTGAGCGTTGAACGCATTGACGAGGCGGGCAACCGGATGACCATAGCGGAATTTTACGGCGACGAAATTTTGGGTGGCAATCTGCTCTTTTCAAAAAGCCCCCTGCACAGGATGCCAATTTACATGCTTTCCTATATTCGCTTATTTCCTATCCGATTCGTGCAAAGAGCGTACAAAGGCCGCCACTGCCCGCAGTTCCTCATTATTCATCTGTTTCACCTTCCCGATGATGTCACCCTTTAAATCGCTATATGGCACCTCGTCTTTTCCCTGCCTTTTCCCGCTAAGCACCCACTCGGCGGGGTAGCCGTAGGTGCTTTCAATCAGCCGTGCCAGCGTTTCAGAAATGGAGGTTTTCCTGCCGCTGGTCAGCAGGTAGACATAATTTGCGCTGACGCCAAGTGCTCTGGCGAAGTCTACCTGCTTAATCTGCCTTTCTCTTATAATCCACCTGATGCGTGATGCCAAGGTCTCCAGTTCTCTTGGTTCAATTGTTTTCCGCATTTGTACAGCTTACCTCCTCCATCATCTGAATATACACCATCAGCTCCTTGCGGGAGGTAACGTTCAGCTTCATATAGATACGCCGGTTATGGGTTTTGATGGTATTGATGGAAAGACAAAGAATCTTGGCAATTTCCTTTGCGGTATGCCCCTGTACATATAAATTAAAAACGGAGGTCTCGGCGGCCGAAAGCGATTTGATATTCTTTATAAACTCCTGATACAGGGTGGAATACTCCTGTGCCGGGAGTTCTTTTGTTTCTGTCGGCACAGGCAATTCGTCCTGAGCCGCGAGAAATTTGATCAGGTCGTCAATTTCAGGAATTTTGGTTTTGGCGGCGGGATCAGGTTTCTTCAGGTGTTCCAAGGCCGCAGCCACCGGCCGTATATATCGGTGGCTGATAAACGATGCAAGACCAACGTTCACAAACATAAGTAACAGAAGTCCTAAGATCAGGTTGCGGTTCCTGCCCGAAATCAGCATATTAAGTCCTTTATCGGGCATCATCAGCGCCACCGCCCACTGCTCATTCCCATATACAGAATCAACCGGATACAGGGATATTGTTTCGTGCAGGCCGGCATAGCCCTCCTTTTCCGGCTGCCGGTAGCTGTAAAAACCGCCCGAGCCGGAGGATATCTCAATTTGAGTGTGTTCCGGCGCAGCGGGGCCTGCGGAAAAGTTGCCGGCAAAGAGCGCACCGGACAGACGCAGCGTATTTTCTTCCAGCGGAGAGAGCAGGCAGAACAAATGGTCATAGCCCTCTGATTCCAGTGCATGGGAGAGCTTAAACAGCATCTCGCTTACCTCAAAGCTGCACACGCCAAACACCGTACCGTCAGAAGCAACGAGTGGCACGGTGCAGAGCATGATCCGCTCGCTACCACCCGGCAGAAGCATTGCCTCACTCCAGCGGTAAAGGCGGGAAAGAGGACGCTTTTGTTCCCTTGCGGCAGCCATGACCTCTATAAAACCGGGAGACTCTCCCACGTCCATTTCCATCTGCCACTGGGGAAGAAGGTGGATTCCATGATTCCTTGCAATCGCCATGGGACCAACCCCAAAGCGCAGGTTCGCCGCCATTCCGTTGACGATATTCGGCTCCATGTTTTTCAGGTAAAGGCAGGCCCGGGAATCCGCCCCATCGGGCAGCGCAGGATTGACGGTCGCATCCAGCAGAAGAAAAACGCCGCTGGCGCCCGACTTCTCCAAAGCGCCGGTAAGCCTGCCCAGCTCATCCTCCAGCAGATGCTCCAGCAAATCAGGGCTTTCCTGCAAAGAAGCAGCCGAGCTGCCGTGTTCTTTCAGATTCCGTTCCAACGCTACCGAGAGTTCTTTAGCAAGGTCTGTTGCCCGTACCGAAACAGTACCAAAGGATTTATAGATATCCTGTGCAATGTGTGTCAGTTCACTTCCAAGAACTGGCCTGTGTTCAAGTGATCCGGTCTTGAAAACGCCGGAGGAAAACAGGATGAGCAAAACACCCAGCATGATGGCGTTGAGGAACAAAATCAGAAAAAGAAACAACCGCAGACGCATAGGCAGGCCGTTTTGACCGCCACGGCGTATCGCCTCACGGTAAAGCCCCAGGGTCTCGAATCCCCGTTTTAGCATCTGCATTCTCCTCCTGTTTACGGTTGTCTTGCAATAAATTCTTTTAGGGCACCCCTTGCCGCTTCCTCATATGCGGCGCCGGGCTCAATTGCGGTGATGTGTGCCATATACTGCTCGTGCCTTTGTGCTGCTATGGTAAAAAAGTTGGCCTCTATGCTCCCGCTTACGCTGTTAAAGGCATCAAATACCGGTGGTATGTAAAAGTCATATTCTCCGTGAACGGTGGTGGCAGTGCGCAGCAGCTTTTGAATATTTGGGTTATTGTTTTGAGTGATCTCCCGCTCCATGTGATTGGCAAAAGCTCGACCGGTCACCGGGAGATAGCCGGTAGACGCAACAAAGCGCATGTTCTGCGCTGGAGAGGTAAACCATTTGAGGAACAAAGCGGCTGCTTCTTCCTTTTCAGGCGAGGATTTGGCCACCGCTAAACCGCCACCTCTCTGGATGGCAATTTTTTTGCCGCCCTCAAAGGTTGGATAGGGCAGAACAGTGTATTTCACAGCTTCCTTCACATTGTTTGGGTAGGTAATCTCCTCGCCATAAAAGAGAATACCCGCTGTCGAACCCATGGAGCAGAGGATATCGCCCGTCTTGGAGAGGTCGGAAGAATAGCCGTCATAAATGGCGTAGCCGCCCTTCACTGCCGCTTCAAAAACGGTGTTCCAGATTCGTTCGAATTCCGGCGTGTCCAGCCTAAGCTTCTCTCCGTCAAAGAGGGAAACTCCCATTTGCTCCATGCCGACCTGAGCCAGATTGAAAAATGAATCGGCGGTAAAAAAGGCTTTTCCGTCATTTGGGATATCCGGTGTCTGCTCATCGGTCCAGCGGTGGTACTGTGCCGCCGCATCGGCAATCCCCTCAAAGGTGGCAAGGCTGCTCACCGTCACCCCGGTTGCGGTGGAAAAACGATCGAACAGGGTCTGGTTTAGAAAAAGCACCTCGGTGGACTTGGCAAAGGGAAACACATAAAGCTTTCCGTCAGGCAGTCGGCCTTCCTCCACAAACCGAGGCAGATAGTCCGCAAGCTCCTCATCGGTAAAGTATCGGTCCATCGGAGCAAGCAGCCCTTTGTCTGCGAGCAGGGCGACTGTGGCCGGATAGCAGGTGGTGATGTCCGGCATCTCAGGTGCACCGGGGTCACCCGCTGCAATCATAGTCAACTTCTCCTGAATGGCAGCCGAGCTGGAAATAGAGGTAACGCTGACCACAATTCCTTTTTCCTTGCCAATCGTGGTGTTAAACTCCTCGATATGCTCATCCATCATGGCCTGCATCTGTCCTCCGAAATTGTGCCACAGGGTAAGCGTTACCGGTCTTTTCGGATGAAGCCCGGTTGTTTGCCCGCAGGCAGTCAGCAGAACGAGCAGAAGAAGCGCTGTCCAAGCAATAGTTTTCTTGTTCATAAGATTACCGATTCCTTTCTGCAAGGCTTGTTTTATTATCGTACCGATGCCGGATAAACGTTTTTGGTTAACATTGCCAAGGGGTTTGACGAATCACCCCAAAAATCACCCCTGTTTTAGCCCTGTAATCACCTTGGTGATGATTACAGCAGGCGTTATTCTCTATATGATGAACCTGAAAAGAAATGGAATTATCGTCTCTATATTACCAAGCAAATCTAACTCAGTCAACGGTCTTGTGCCAATGCGAAAGAGGGTGGTTTTGTGCAAAAGGAGTGGTTGCGAGATAAAGTTATTGAAGCAATCCACAGACTTGATTATTTTAATTTGCAAAAGCTCAGCACCTTTATTGACGATTTGGAAAGCATGAAGATGCAGGGAAAAGAAGGTGAGGGCGCGGATCATGAGGATGGATAGAGGGCTTCCCCTGTTTACGGCAAAATGCCGGACGGTGCGGGACAGCGCCGGTTTTCGCCTGACCTTTTTCTGTGAGATTTGCGGCAGCGGATATACCACTCCGCCTCTTGTCTGCGACACCCCAAAAGAGGCCCTGCATTTGGGAGAACAGGACGCACGGCTGCACTTCAACCGATGCAATTGCTGTTATCGGTGGGTTTGCGACGAACACTTCAACGAGAATCGCATGATGTGTACAGACTGTGTCCCTCGCATCTGTACCCGATGCAAGTCCCACGTATCAAAAGGGGATACGTTTTGCGCCGTCTGCGGTGCCCCGCAATTTGAATCAGGAAAGGATGAAGAAAGATGAGTGATCTGTTCGGTGGCCTCGGAGGACTCATGAAGGGGATTTCCGGATTTATGCCCCAGGATGATCCGGATGTAAGGCTGATGCTGGCACAGTCGGAGGTAAGCGACCTGCGAAAGCGGGAGACGGAGCTCTATGCACAGATTGGAAAACAGGCTTTGGCGGAGGGTCATGTCCGGTTTCCAGAGGTGGAGAACAGCCTGCGTCTGGTGCAGCAGAATCTGTCGGCGGCGCAGAGTAAGCTGCAAAGCGCACAGGCGGACAAAGCGGAAAAGGACCACACCCGAAGAGCGGAGGAAGAAGCTCGCCTTTGCCCCGACTGCAACAATATGAACCCAGAGGGCGTAAAGTTCTGCCAGGAATGCGGCACAAAGCTGGGTGCACAAAAATGTACTGGGTGTGGAGCGTCGCTGTTCCCCGGCACCCGCTTTTGCGGCGAGTGTGGTCAGGGACAGGAGGAATGATATGGCAAGCTATAAGCAGCCTTGTATCCATTGTGGCGCATACATAGAATCGGATTCACGGTTTTGCCCCTCCTGCCAAAGCAGCAGCCCTTTTGGGTATCACTGCCCCACCTGCCTGCGGCCTGTAAAAAAGGGGCAACCTTTGTGCTCAGGTTGCGGCAGGGCTTTGTATATCCCCTGCTCCGCCTGCGGCAACCCCACCTTTGCGGGGGAAAAATGTGAGCAGTGCAGTGCGTCACTGATGGTCTCATGCGGAAATCCCCGTTGCGGTGCCCGGCAATTCTTCGAAAACGAAAAATGCACGGCCTGCGGCAAAAAAATCAAATCAAACAGGAAATGAGGTGAATCCATGCTGCAATCCTTTACAAGGAATTATGAAGACAACTCCACTGAGGCGGGTTTCCAGTTTACCTTTTACTGCGACCTTTGTGAGGATGGATACAAAAGCAGCTTCATTGAATCAGAGACCTACAAAAAGGGCCGGGGGCTGCGGGGGCTGGCTCAGGGAGTGGGCATGTTGGGAAGTCTGCTCGGCGGCCGCCTGGGAAACCTCGGGTATTCGCTGGAGCAGGGCGGGAACATTCTGTCCGATCGGTTTGAAGGTATGAGTCCCGAATGGCAGAAGGAGCATGAAAAAGCCTTTGAGCGGGCAAAAAACGAAGCCCAGCAGCACTTTAACCGCTGTCACGGCTGCCGTAAATGGGTCTGTGATTCCTGCTACAACGAGGACGAAGGCCTGTGCACCGAATGCGCGCCCCGACAGGAAATCGCCGTGGCAAAGGCCCGCGCCGACGCCATGCGGCGCAACATTGAGGAAACCGCTGAAAGCGCCACTGTTTGGAAGGGAAAGCTGGAAAGCAAGACGACCGTTTGCCCCGCTTGCGGCAAGCCTGCCGGGACAGGAAAATTCTGCAACAACTGCGGTGCTTCGCTGGCGCTGGCGGACTGCCCCAAATGCAAGGCGAAAAATGCGCAGGGGGTGCGCTTCTGCAACCATTGCGGAACGTCCATGACTGCGCCGGCCGCCGCCAGGTGCCCCGGCTGCGGCGGGGAAAACCCACCCGGCACAAGATTCTGCGGCGGCTGCGGCAACAAGCTGTAAAGCAAGTTCAAGATACATTATAAAAACCTTGGAGGTAGTTATAATGACAGAGCAAAACATTCACACCCCGGAGGACATCGAAAAGAACAAAACGATGGCAGGTCTTTCCTATCTGCTTTTCTTCCTGCCGCTGATTGCCTGCCCCGAATCTAAATATGCCAGATTCCATGCCAATCAATCCTTGATGCTCTTGATTTTAGGGATAGCAGGCAACGTGATACTGGGTATCATCCCGGTGATTGGCTGGATGCTGCTTCCCGTATTTGGCATCGGCGTTCTGGCACTATTCATCATGGGACTGGTGAACGGCTTTGGCGGTAAAGCAAAGAGGCTGCCCCTGATCGGAACATTCGATATCTTAAAATAATTGAGGGGAGAGAGGAAGATGAAGAAGTTTTTAACGGGGCTGTTGGTCCTTTTACTGGCCTTATCTTTTGCCGGTTGCGGCGCAAAGGAAAAGGCGGCGGAAAAAGCTGCCGAAAAAATCCTCCAGGGTGCCGGCGTGGATGCGGACATTGACGGCGACAAGGTGGTCGTCAAGGGTGAGGACGGTCAGGAATTGAACATTGGCGCGGGCGAATGGCCCACGTCCGACCTGGCAAAAAGGATTCCCGAGTTCAAAGACGGCAAGATTGTCTCGGTGATGGAGGCCGACGATTCTCTGTTTATTATGATCAAGGAAATCTCGGAAGAAGACTTTACGGCCTATCTGGAAGAAATCAAGAAAAGTTTTACCGAGGAAACCTTTGCGATGAACACCGGCACCGGCATGATGTATACGGCGGTAAATGGCGAGGGCTTCAGTGTTACGCTCACCTATGAGAAAGACGCAGGGCTCAGCATCACAGTTGCGCAGGCAGAGCCGGAGAAAGAATAAAATCAAGATTTCCGGAACGAAAAAGAAAAAAGATTCGCCGTCAAAAAACTATCGTAAAGCAATTGTTTTTCCAATTCCAGACGGGGGACGGCTTGGTGATGCACAGCGTAGCTGTTTTCACAATATGAATTTATACGAGGAGGATTTAGTTTGAAACACAAACTTCCGATCATTCGAGGGGATCCCCTATTTTGAGCTGAGGTGAGCTTCACAGATCAAGCGGATATCTTGGGCTGGGCGTTAAACGACTGCCTTTATATTGCTAAGCTCGGCATTATCAAGGGCAGCGACGGCAAATTCATGCCCCGCGCCGTGACCCAGGCCCAGATTGCGGCGGGATACGCCAGCACCTCCAGAGAACAAGCACTGGCCATGAGTGTACGAACGGTGGATAAAATGACCGGGTATACAGAATAGAAGATGGATTAATCAGGAGGGGTAGTATGCCGTTAAAATTAAGAAAAATAATATCCTTATTATTGGCGGTGATGATGCTTATCACCATGCCCATGAGCATACAAGCAGAGGAGGTTGATGATCCGCCCAATATAAGCGAAACAGCAGACCGCAGCATTCCACAGGAAGAGGGGGCCGCGCCGGAGCCGGATGATATTTTGCCAGAGCCGGACGATACTTGGCCAGAGCCGGACGATACTTGGCCAGAGCCGGATAATATTTTGCCGGAGTTGGACAATACTTCTGCCAAACCTGAATTTAATATAAACTTATTGCCTGCAAGTCCGAAGCCTTACTGGCCCGAAGGCAGTGCTGTGTCTATTCGGGAAAGAACAACGGACCAAATTTGGCTGGAATGGACGCCGGCCCAGAAAGAGGATGGCGGGCTGGTGGTAGACTATACTGTCCGCATATACCAGGGCAGTGAGCTTATCCGCACATCGAACTATATTAGTACTCATGAGCATATAGCTTTCGATCTTGTGCCGGAGACCAACTACAGATTCGAGATAGAGGCTAACGATATGGAGAGCGGCCAGGTTTCGGAGGTGCTTTCCCAAACCATCAGCACCCTTTCAGCAGACGGCTTTGCCCCGCCTTTTTGGCCTGCGGGCAGCCTCCTGAATGTAACCGATAAGACCCATCATACGGTCAGCCTGAGCTGGTCTCAGGCCGAGGATGGCAATCAGACGGGTAATCCAGTGACCGGCTATGGGGTTTATCAGGGGGATACCCAGGTTGGGACGGTTACCGGCAGCTCGAATACATCGTATACGGTTACCGGCCTTTCACCTGATACGGAATATACCTTTAAGGTGCAGGCGGTGAATGAAAAGACTAGGTGGACAACCGATGGTCCCAGCGTCACCGTCACGACCAATCCCCAGACGGCACCGGGAACCACCGAACTAAGGCTTAATGCCCCGCGTAAAAATATCAACGGCTCTCTTTATATGGGCGACACGGTGGGCCTTGAACTGATTGCTACCGAAAACGGTTTAACTCCTACGGTTGAGGTTGCCTATGAGGAATGGAATGCCGGGAGGGATACCGTCCAAGCCGCAACGAAGGATGTCACACTGACCGAAACACCAGCCAACAGCAAAATCTACAAGGCGGATTTTGAGCTGACCGAAGGGATATGCAAGATAATTTCCCTTCAAGCTGTGGTTCAAAGTGAAACAATAACCACAGAGCCAAACCTTGCTGTGGCAGGCCGTTTGAAGGTAGAAGCAGATCCCGGCGCGATGAGTCCTGAGGAAACAGCGGAATTCAACAAAATCATAGCCGGATCTTTTGTCAGGGTGAGCAAAACCGGCACGAATAGCCTTACTTCACGGTTTTCCGAGGGGAGCCCGGCGGCCACCTTAGAAGGTCTGGAGGGGGCTTATCAGCTGCAGCATTTCCTGGGCTATGACACGCTGCTTCACGAAGCTCCATCTGTCGAAATCAAAGCAGGATTAGAAACCGGGCTGACCTATGCTCCGAAAACCCCTGCCCGGGTTAAAGTCCGGGTTGTGGATGACAGCTCCGGGGCTCCCCTTAGGAATATGGCAGTTAAGGGAGAGACAGCTCTGCTGGATGACGGAACATACACGATTTTTGCCAGAACAGGTGAAGATGGTTATGCCGCAGCAGATGGTACCTATTTTGTCCAAAATGTAAAGACAGGTTCATCGATTAAGCTTGAGGCCAGCTATCCGACAGATGCAAAAAATGCAGCCGTGCTGTACGAGGATGCATCCTTAGCGGCAGACGGCCTGAAAATAGGAGATAACGAGGTTGAGGTCAGGCTAAAGAAAGTGCCGGTGGTGACCCTTAAGGGTGTGGTTACGAATAATAAGGATGTCCCCATAAAAAACGCCAATGTGCTGATGGCCCAGCCATATAAAGATTCGGTTTTCAATACATCCTGCCTTACTGACGGTAATGGCCGGTATACCATGCAAGTGGCGAAGATTGACGGCGAATTTTCCGTTAACACAGAGGGGAATTCCGTGAAGGAAGAAATCACCCTGAATGACGGAATGAACACTCATGACGTTAAAGTACCGCTTCCTGAATGGGGGAGCTTAAATATAATAGTGAAGACACAGGATATTTCCGGCGTTGAGACCATTAGGGAGAAAAACTGGTGGGGAGTTTGGACGTCTGTTAGGAATATCACAAAAAATAGCCCTGCAACATTTCGACCGGATGCAAACTCTCCATACTATAGTATAATCGGAAACCCCGGCGAGAAAATAGAAGTTTTTTGCCAGGGAGATCGCAGCGGCTATGGCAGAGAGGCGGTCACAGTCACCCTGGATGAAAATAACTATGCCGAAGCCACCATTGTTTTAAAACAACTGGGTCGCATAGAGGTTCAGATTACAGGGCAAGATGGAAATCCACTGGAGGGAAAGGCAAGATATCTATATGTATACACGAAGAACAATAAATTTGTATTTAGAACAGGATCGTCTGTGCCGGATATCGATATGTCCTTCAGTCTGCCGGATGACGAATATAAGGCGGTTGCCTCTTGGGATCTGAAATGGGGGTCGGAAGACTTTTCGATCTGGCAGGATGACCGAAACTGCGTTATGATCGACAGCTTCACGGTGCGGGAAGGCGAAATCACCAACCTTGGCACAAAAAAACCCGCCTATTCCGGTGATTATATTCGTTATTTAAACCACAATGCAGCCAGCGGCCTCATGTCCAGCCACAGCGTAGCAGTACCGGGTACGGTTGTTACCCTGCGGGCTGCTTACGATTACATTAATAGTGGTATAGATTCCGGCAAGCTGGAGTTGGTGGCTTATGTTCCGCCGGGTACAGAGCTGGTTGAAAATTCAATTGTTCATAGGGTAACAAGGGGCGGAGGAGATGTGCCACCCGTTATCGCCGCCAACAAAAACAGGATCACCCTTGATTTAAAGGACCGCCAGTCGTCAGCCGCCGGCTCCCTGACCTATCAGGTCGAGGTGAAGGATGTGTCGGCTTATGACGAAATTAGAGCCGGCGCCGAGCTGCGGTATAATGTAAGAGGAGAGCCCCGGTTTGAAGAAATTGGCGCTGTTTTCATGAACACGAAATGGATCACGCTAAACGCGCCCTCCGAGGTGGCCAAGACTGAGGCACTGGAGCCGGTGAGCCTCAGTGGTCTTGCTCCTGCCGGTAACATCGTGGAGCTTTACGACGGCAATATTAAAATAGGCGAGGTAAAAGCTGCGCCTACAGGCCTGTGGTCTGCCGAGGTTTTGCTGCCGGACAGGGGAATGCCGATTTTTCATGCGATAACGGCAAGGACAAAAGCCGGAAGTGCCGGCGGGACGGAGTATGCCGAGTCCGTTCAGGTTCTTGTGGGAGCGGAAGGGGAACAGCTTACGCATATTATATTGCGGCAGGGAGAGCGCTCTACCTCGGTGTCCCTTCAGCAGGGTCTAAGGGAATTTCCGTTCACCTTAAATACGTCCGGAAGTGATGTTCTGGTCGACGCCATCTTTAAAGACGGAGACAAGGTAAAGGATGTAAAGATATCTGGACATAGCACCGAACGCAACGGAAATACTTTCAGTGCCCGTATCTCCCCCCAAATACCCTATGTCACCGTAGATTACAACGAAAGAGCCGTTGGGTATAAGGATATTTTAAAGTATGACCATGGTGAAGTGCCGACGTATATAAAGGATGCAGATGTAAAGTTTGCGGATGCGGCCAAGACAGAAGCGGATGTCAAGGTTGAGTTTGGCGCGGATGGCTATCTGAACTCTTTAGACCTCCCCGCAGTCAATCTGGCGATGGGAAATGTGAATGCCACTGTCAGTATGAAGGTGGAGCAGGCGGATTTTGATCCGGCCAATGCAAAAAACCGCACCCTGCTGGGAAATGGCCTGTATGGTTATGATTTTTCCTATGAGCTTGTAGATGGGAAATATGTTATTACAGCTTATCTGGATAGGCGTCTGCTGCCGGAAACGGCCGGGGGTAAGGGGCGGCGGATGAGCACCTTTGCCGCCAAGTCAGGCCTGGAAGTGGTCAAAACCGTAATTGAAGTCGCCGGTAAAGGAGAGTCCCTGATCGGGGCGGTCGGCGATCTTACAAAAACGGCGCAAATGACCGATATGCTGGCAAAATATGAACGTGTACGGCCCAATCTGGAGCCCCACCTGGCGGAGTATTACGATAATCAATTGTCAATGATGGGCAAGGATATTTTGATGGGTAAAACCCTTGGTCTGGTGGGAGAAGGCGTAGGGACTGCCGCCAATTTGGTTCCTTTGGTGGGGCAGGTTGTAACCGGGATAGCAGGGTTTATCTCCGGCAAGCTTTTGGGGGATATGTTCGACAATGAATTTTTCTCCGACTACAACAGGCTGATGAGCCAGTTGAAAAACCTCCCCGCCTGGCCGGAGCGGAGCAAATATGACGCATTTAATTATTCCCCGTTCTGGTGGTACGACGGGAAAGATTACCACCAGTATAAGAGTGTCAAGGTGAGACCCCGTTACATCATAGACCCCAGCGGCTTTGTCTATGAAGGGGTAGAAGATAATCGTATCGAGGGTGTAACGGCCACGGCTCTCTATCTTCCTGCAGAAAAAGCAGCGAATGCAGAGGAAGCAAAAGCCAGCACCGAATGGGAGTTTTGGGATGCGGAGTGGTATTTACAGAAAAACCCTCTGTCTACCGATGCCGAAGGCAAGTACGCCTGGGATGTGCCCTTTGGCTGGTGGATGGTTCAGTTCGTTAAGGACGGCTACCAAACGGCCTACAGCGATGCCCTGCCGGTGCCGCCGCCCCAGCTGGACATCAATATCCCCATGGTGCAATTAAGCTGGCCCCAGGTTGAAGAAACAGTATGGGGCAGCGGCGGCCGCTATGTGGATGTGTATTTCAGCAAATACATGGATATGAGTGCTTTTGCGGCGGCAAATGCTGTCAGTCTTACCGATGACAGGGGCAGACTTGTTTTGGGAACGATCCGTTCCGCTTTGAATGCAAAAACCGGGGCTGGCGGACTGAGCCTGACAAAGGCGGTGCGCTTTACTCCGGCAAGCCCGTTGGAAGCAGGTCAAGAGTACAAGCTGACGGTAAACAAGGCTGTGGCGGATTATGCAGGCTTCTCCATGGAAGAGGATTTTACCGAAACTAAATCGGTGACTCCTGCCGCCCTTATTGGGGGTTTGAGCGGAAGAAATATTGAAGTGAAGCCGGGAGAGGATATTACCCAGTCAGTTAAAGATGCAGTGAGCTTTACCGCCGCTGATCCGGCAATGGAGGACAGCTTGGATAAGAGGCTGGCGTTCACTTCTTCTAATGATGGCGTGGTAAGAATTTGGGGTGAGGGTGACGAGGTGAAGATCCTTTCCCTTGCCGAGGGTACGGCGGAAATAACCGCAGTATCGGTAGATGATCCAGACCAGGCTGCGAAATTTAACGTAACGGTAAAATATCCTCCGCTGCCGATAGGCGTTACGCACATGACCATATTGAATGCCGATGGTATGGCATTGACCGACTTAAGCATTTATACTGGGGAGACCTATGCGATTAAACCTAATTTGTTCCCGGAAAATGCCACCGACAAGACCATAACCTATAGCTCCGACAACGAACAGGTAGCCACAGTCAGTGCATCCGGTGTGATTAGCGCTCTGGCTAAAGGGATAGCGGAGATAAGGGTCAGGACGGAGAATTCGGCAGTCATGCAAACCATTCACTTGACGGTTCTCCCCGCCCAATCGGGAACAGGGGAAAATGGGGGTAGTGGCGGCGGCGGAGGCTCCTCAGCTGATGATAGCAAGCCTACCATCATCACACCTCCTGCAGCAACCGAGCAGCCTGATCCGCCCGCCACAGCGGAAATCAAGGTAGACGTTAAAGTGGACGGCAGCGGCAAGGCGACGACCAATGTATCGGATAAGGCCGTCACCGATGCCATCAAAGCGGCCCAGGATTTGGCTAAAAAGAATGGAACCGAGAAAAACGGTATCGCTGTTTCCGTCAACATTTCAACCGATAAGGCCGCAAGCAGTCTTTCGGTAATTCTATCGCCAAAGGCCGTGAGTGAGCTTGTCAAGGCAGGCGTGAAGGAGCTTCGGATTACCAGCAGCACCATTAGCATCTCCTTCGATCTGACCTCGCTCACGCAATTCCAGCAGGCAGGCGGCAATGTAACGGTTAATGCAGCAAAAGCAGATGTCAACAAGTTGTCCGCAGCGGCCAGAGCCGCCATTGGTAACCGCCCGGTGTTTGACCTCTCGGTACAGTGCGGCGGCAAGACCGTTTCCAACTTCGGCGGCGGGCTGGTGTCCGTAGCAGTTCCCTATACTCTGGGAGCAGGCGAAAAGGCCGGCAATCTTTTTGGCGTCCATGTGGACGGCAACAAGGTAAACTGGCTTATCAACTCCGGCTATGACAGCTTCGCCAAGCTCCTGCGCTTCTCCACCGGCCATTTCTCAACTTTTGGCATCGGCTATAAGGACGACGTACCGGTATTTAGCGACATTGCAGAGCATTGGGCCAAAGCGGACATCGAGTTTGTTGCGGCGCGGGGCTTGTTCGCCGGCACCGGCAACAACCAATTCAGTCCGGGTACCAGTATGACCCGCGGCATGTTTGTCACCGCCCTGGGCAGGATGGCAGGAATTGACACCACAGCTTATAAAACCAGCAAGTTCACCGATGTAACCGCTTCCTCCTACTACGCGCCTTATGTGGCATGGGCGGCCGAAAAGGGCATCGTCAGCGGCACAAGCACGACAACCTTTGCGCCCGACCAAAACATCAACCGCGAGCAGATGGCGGTTATTATGAGCAATTATGCCAAAGTCTTGGGCTACACCGTACCCAAGACCCGCGAAGCAGTTACCTTTGTCGACAGCGGCAGCATCGCAAGCTGGGCCGAGGACGCGGTACAATCCATGCAGATGGCCGGTATCCTGACGGGCAAAGACCAAAACCGCTTTGATCCCGCCGCTTCTGCCACCCGCGCCGAAGTCGCAGCCGTCCTCCACCGCTATGTGGAGCTGGTGATCGACAAGGCCAAGAAAAATTAAATAGCCCGAACGATCAAATAGTTAAGGGCAAACCTGTCGAAAGACAGGGACGCAAAGCCGAGAGTCTACGACGCTGTGAAAAGGCACTATGATCGTCTGGCTGCCGCAACAACAGATAAAGCCTGCCCTTCTTGTTTACGAGGGGCAGGCTTTATCATTGATTACCGGTTTCTGTGTATTACGGACAGCGATCTGCTTTAATCCGCCTTGCTGTGGCACAGAGCGTCCATCATTGCACTAATCGCCCTGCGGTCTTTCTGTATCACAGGTGCGGATTTTGTCAGATAAGCTGTGCTTCCTCAGACTCGGAGAGGGCTTATTTCCGACAATAAAAAATCGGAGACAGGCTCTCCGGACAAGAGGTGGTTGCAAACGGGGTTTTGGACAGGAAGAAACCCGCAATCCCCTGTAGGATGCGGGTTTCATGGTTGCGGGAGAGGGACTTGAACCCTCGACCTTCGGGTTATGAGCCCGACGAGCTACCAACTGCTCTATCCCGCGACAACTTGTTTAGTATAACATCGAAATACGATACTGTCAAGCATCTGTAATTTTATTTCTTGCTTATTGGGATATATTTATTTAGCAGTTATCTAAGGCAGGTCAACATGTTCCGTTTCGTAACAATGTTATCTTTTGGCACAAAGAAATCCTATGGGATGATTCTAAATAGCACAAATAGTGTGAATATCTACCCATGTTGGTTCATTTTTAGGCCTTTTGTAAGCGGCATGAATTTTGCATTTGTTAGGCAAGAAGGCAATAAAAAAAGAACCCGAACTTGTGTCGGGTTACAGAGAAAAACAATACAGGCGCAAAAGTTTTATTAAAAAGGGCCAAGGTCTCAACGAGTCCTTTGCCCTTTTTCCCAACATAGATATTAGGCTGTATGACCGTGATTATGATCAAGTATTTTGAAGTTTTCTACAATGAAACAGTAGGCCAGTACACCCATAGCAACTAAACCGGCACTCACAATGAATTCCCAGATAGAAGGAATATAGGAAACGCCGGTTGAACTCATCATACCGATTACTACAACGTTCATACGGTTTAGCACGACGCCACAGCTTACCAGTAAGCCAAAGGTAAAAAGACCATTGCGAGTGGCACTAAAGCCGCTAAAGCAAATAACAATGGGCACGATGATGCCAAAGATTATTTCAATTAAGAACATATTGGCTTCAAAGGTGCCAGAGAACACGAGGCCAAATACACCGCGACTAATTAAGTCGTATATTTTCAGGACCAGGTAGAAAATCATAACATAACCTGAAATTCTGATTAGCTTGCGTAGAATGGGAATAGGAATCCAGTGATCGTAAGCTCTTCCTGCTAGGGTGGTTTCCACGCAAATCATTGCCGGTCCAACAAAGAAAGAGGACAGCAAGAAAAACAGGAAGATTATGGGGGACCACCATAAGGGATAAAGTTTATCAACCATAAGCAAGTACAAACCACCCAACGAAGATTGGTGTAGGGTGGGGAAAATAATACCAACAATCATTAATACAGGCAGGGCCTTTTTGAAGATATCGTGATACTTTGTTCCGATGCGCTCGGTGGCAATTTCACCAAATTCTAAGATTTGCACCGTCGTGTAACAGGAGACACACCAGAAAACCTCAAACAGTACAGAGGAATGACCCCAGGATACAAATGGACGCCAAAAGTTAAACCATTGGCCGATATCCAGGAACAGACCAGCCATTACCAACAAATAACCGATTAATGAGGTCAACATTGCGCTGCGAGCGATGGGATGGAAATAATCCTTGTGTAGAACATGTACAATAAGAGCAGTACCATAACCA
This sequence comes from Desulfotomaculum sp. 1211_IL3151, assembly GCF_036763075.1. Classification (NCBI taxonomy): domain Bacteria; kingdom Bacillati; phylum Bacillota; class Clostridia; order Eubacteriales; family Desulfotomaculaceae; genus Desulfotomaculum; species Desulfotomaculum sp. 1211_IL3151. The sequence goes on from NZ_JBAIYV010000003.1 coordinate 22,812, forward strand.
CCACCGGCCAAAGCAACACCGCAGAGAACGTCAAAGCCGATCCAGAGCCCCCAGGGCCATTCGTCGGTTAGGTTTGTAACCATACCAAGACCGGTTACCAAACGAAATACTATTACGCCAACGGCAATAGCAGATAACAGCATGAGCAATATGCGTGTGGGAGTTATCTTAAAACTCCACCTTTGGGCTTGGGCGTGAGACGCCATATATATCCCCCCAGTTCTCAGAAGTAGTTTATGCCTTGATATTTTTGTCTTTATCCTTTGCAATCTGATTACGTCTCTTTGTATAGTGGTATAAGCCTGTTAGAATAACACCCCAGGCAACACCCACAAAGGGAGTGGCATGCATATAGGCTTCGGTGTAGCTGGGCAGCGAACGCTTGGTTAGGTTTGTTTTAAAGCCCAACTGTTCAAAGGGCACGTCGGAAAGGTACATCCATTCGGTGCCGCCAACTTCCTCTTCGCCATAGATATGTTTTACATACTTAGGATCTTTGCTAATAGTGGCTTTGGCTTCTTTTAGTAAGGCTTCCCTATCGCCGAATTTGAAAACGTCGGCGGGACAAACGGATACACAGGCAGGTGCTTCTCCCTTTTGCACCTTGGTGTCACACATCATACATTTTGTGACTAGCGGGAAGGGTTTTTCCCATTCGTACTTAGGTACGTTAAAGGGGCAAGCTACCATACAGTAACGACAACCAACACAAAGGTGAGGGTAGTAAATTACTGGACCTTCCTTTGTCTTTTGAAATGCCTTGGCAAAACAAGCAGAAACACAGGCAGGCTCCTTACAGTGAAAACATTGTTGCTTGATAAAACGCCAGACTGGCTCTCCCTGCTTATCTTTTACCTCTTTAAATTGAACCACGGTCCAGTTTTTATCGGTTAGTTTCGCAGTGGGTCCGATAGAGGGGTTTTCATCCCAGTCGTTCTTATTCCATAGTTTACAGGCAACGGTGCAACTGCCGCAGCCGACACATTTAGTCAGGTCAACCAATACGCCTTTTGACACGGTTATTCACCTCCCAAAATATGTGATTACGCATTGTTTCTTTTTACAGTTAGTTGTTTACCACGGTCGGTATAGTGGGTATGCAGTAATTCATGGGCCAGGTGACTGTTGGGGTTATCCATGAATTTTTCATAAAGAGCCAGTACTTCTTGGTTTTCATAGCTCTTTCGTTTGGCATAAATATGGGCATCAGCGTTATAAAGGCTGTTGATACGGGCTTGCCGAACATCATCAGAGGGCGGTAAAGAAGTGCGAGGCTGACCACCACCACTGATACAACCGCCAGGACAACACATAAACTCAATAAATTGCCAGGGAGCTTCTTTCTTGCGGACAGCTTCCAAAATTGGTCTGGCATTGCTTAGTCCATGCACAACTGCGACTTTAATTGTTCCCACACCGGGAATATCTACAGAGGCCTCTTTGCAGCCTTGCAAACCACGGATTGGTGTTAGGTTTAGCAAGGCTTCTGGGGGGTCTTGTTTGGTAATTAAGAAATAGGCGGAGCGAATGGCAGCTTCCATAACCCCACCGGTGGCACCAAAGATTAGGCCTGCACCGGTACTCTCACCCATGAGGGTGTCGTATTTTTCATCCCCTAAGGAGTTTAGATCAATACCTTTGGACTTGATCAAGCGGGCCAGCTCACGGGTGGTCAGAACAACATCCACATCCCTTAATTCTGGCTTGCCAGCATGTTTTCCGGCACTGTTCATTTCCGGACGTGCTGACTCAAATTTTTTGGCGGTACAAGGCATGATTGACACAGAAAAAATCTTCTCAGGTTGAATACCCTTTTCTTTAGCATAATAGGTCTTAATTAAGGCACCCAGCATTTGCTGCGGTGATTTACAAGTTGACATATGAGGTAAAAGATCGGGGTAATAATATTCACAGAACTTTACCCAACCAGGGCTGCAGGAGGTAAACTGGGGCAGGGGTTCGTGAATATCGCCGGAGATTCTTTTGATTAATTCCGTTCCTTCTTCAAAAATCGTTAAATCTGCCGAAAAGTTGGTATCAAAAACAGCATTAAAACCGAGCTTCTTTAAGGCACTAACCTGTTTGCCCTCGACAAAGGTGCCAGGTGCCATACCAAACTCTTCTCCTAAGCCCACTCTGGTTGCCGGGGCAGTCTGTACAACCACGTGGATATCCTTGTTTTCCAGGGCTGCTACAACTTTGTCAATGTCATCCCGCTCGGTAATTGCTGCAGTGGGACACCATAGGGTGCACTGACCGCAGTTTACACAAGTGATGTCATTTTTGATGGGAAGTTCATAGTAACCAAAAACTGTTTGAACTCTCTGACAAACCTCTACACACTGACCACAAAGGATACACTTTCGATCATCCCTTGTAATGGAAGGGTTGGTGGGATCGATCGGAATACGTCCCTTTACCTGAGTGGAAAAGGTGCTGGCAACCTGATACTGTTGTGGTAACCACCCCTTACCCCCGGCGGGATCTGTACTACAACCGGCAACAGTTGCAGTAATGCCGGTGAGACCAATTCCCCCCATCATCTTGAGGAAGCCCCTTCTGGTGAACTGCTTTTGCTTTTCTTGAACCTCTTGTTGGTTCTGCATCGGTTTTCCCCCTTTGCTTAAGACTACTCTTAATTAGCAAGTAAGCTACCAAGTTCGCTCGTAATATAATTACTAAGCGCATTGCTAGCCGGATGCTAATTTCTAAAAACGGACATATACGTCCTTAAAGATAAGTTTGGCAAAAAACCCCGAAATCCTTCTTTTCTAAAAGATTCTATCTATAAAAAATCACAAAAGGATAAATCACATATTTTTATAGAAAGAAAAATATAAATATTTTAAATATTTCAGGCTATTTTGCTTTTTCTTTAGTTATAATATATTATGCTAATAACTAATAATAATGCTTTGAGAGAATATTTTTAATAGCAATAAAGGAATATTTTGTTTACTCCATGTTTAATTCAATTAGCAATTGTATTAGAAATTTCATATTTAGTAAATAATAGTAATCTTGGGGGTCTTAACCTCCGAGATTTTAGTGTTGCTGGAAGGATTTTTTGGCATTAACAGTGAATTTTACTTATAGTACATATATAGTACATATTAAAGGACTTATCTTGCAGGCGAGGGGGGATTGGTGATTATCCCAGAAGAGATCAAAAGTAAAAGATACGGCGAATACTATATTTTCTATATTAAGGACGTTAAGGTTTTACGTATAAAATGTGAACTGGGTCCCCCAGAAATTATAGCAACCCTGGAAAAGAATCGTTCCGTCAGTTCCTTGGGACAAAAACGCATTAGGGAATTCTTTGATGGTACAGGTTTTGAAAAGGGCAATGTGGCAAATTGCCAGGTTTACTATTATAAAGAAGGAAAAAAACTTTTTAATGAGCTAGCTGAGTCAGAGCAAAAACAGTTTTTCGATTATTGTATGGAAACAGCTCTACAGGGAGTTTTGGGTGAATTAAATGAAATTGTCAGCTACTTTAGTGGTTTGGAAAAGCAGTTTAACCAATCCATTGAAGAAGGGGCAGAAATTTTCACTTCTAAGGAATTTGAAGAGAAGTACGACACCCGGGAAATGATTACGGAGGTATCCAATGAACTGGCCCGAATTTATAAAAGCAAGCCAAATCCTAAGGTTGTGCAATGGGCGGAGATATTAATTCATAATTTATTAAGGGATATTTTCAGTTTGGGATATGCCATTGGTAAAGAAGACATTGAATAAAACTTGATTAGTGAAATAGGGAGAAGGGTGTTTTATGGTGCAGAGAGAAAAGGCAAAGGGGAAGGTTATCCCATTCACACCTCGCACAAAACCAAAACTAAAAAAACTTAACTATGTAGACCCTGCCCTGAAACAACTAAAGAAGGAAAGGGGCAAAAGAAAGAGAGACAACGATAACCGCAGTAAAGTGATTCAGTATCTTAGTATTTTCATTGTTATTTGCTTCATTGTATATTCCATAAAATTTTTGATGTAGACAAAGTCACTCCGTTGAATTTACGGAGTGTTTTTATATTTAATAAACTGTCTATGGGCTTTAACAATATCAAAAATACGTTTCACACCCCAGAACATGATCACAATATCATCGACTTTACCCGTTAAAGGTATAAAGTCAGGCACAAAATCGATGGGGCTAATAAAGTAAAGGAAACAAATGAAGGTTTCGTACTTATAACGTTTAGGGACAGCCGGGTTTAGCATTGCCTGGAGAAAAAAATATATCTTTGGAAAGAATTTTCCCATATATATCGCTCCTTTATTCTGTGATTATTATTGGTATTTAGAACAGACTCCCCTATCACTAACAGCTACTCTAAATGCAAGCAATTTTCAGGACATTTTTTTCCTCATTCGGAAGCACAATAATGGAAGAAACTATAATTTCCGGAGGTTAAAAAGTGGAAGCTGGAATTGCCGCAAAAATTATGGTTTATTTAAGACTTTCCTTAGCTATTATTTCCCTTATTGCAGTTTATTTAATGTTTAAATTCCCTACTGTCGAGGCGGGACTGAGAATTAATGCTGTGCTGTCTATAACCAATCCGTTGATTTTACTCTTAATAAATCTAGTGGGTGTGACAGGTTTGGCAGGAAAGGTACCTCTTAGCAAACTTGTTATGATTCTGCTGGGTGCTGTATTTATTGTCATAGGAACTTCGAAATAGAAATCAGGGGACGTCTCAGACGTCCCCTTTAGGGTATGGCGCAAGCCAAGCTTTTTTAAATTATAGTTCCATAATGGAGAAGCATTCGTTGGGGCAGATACCCGTGCAGGTTTCGCAACCCATGCACTCAGCTGCATCACCAATAATTTCGCATTTACCGTCTTCTAAGCCTAAAAGTCCTGCAGGACAGGCATCAATGCAATCGGCACAACCAATACAGTTGTCTTGATTAATAGATACCATGTACATCGTAATCCCCCCTTAGTTGGTACATTGTTTAATCCATTGCTATTTAACTTGGACACAACTAAATTATAAATTAATCAACCAATCAATTCAATCACAGATTTATTGTATAAGTTCATTTATAAACCACCATTGGGAAAATTTACAAACTAGATCCCCTAAAGTAATTTAACTATTTATCATTAGGCAGCATAAATTCTTTGTATAGCTATTTATTAAATTGTAAGTTGGGTAAAGGGGGGATTTAGGCCTGGTTCTTGGTCATTGACAGGAAAGAGGTGAAGGGTAGAGTTGCTTGCCAAAAAGTATTTGGTAACCCTGTTGGTGGTATTATTGGTATTATCCAGTGCAGGTTTTTGCTTGGCCAGTGATGCCAACAATAGGACTAAGATGGCCAAAAGGGTGGAACCTGCTGTGGTTATGGTTCAGACAACCTTTGAAGCCAATGTGGAGGTTGTCTACCCCTATTTAGATGAAAATAAACTAAACGATACACTAAATAACATTATTGAGCAAGTTATGCAGGGAATTATTCCTGCGGATGAGTCGGCTATGTGGAAAGCCCTGGCGGATGAAATAAGAACCAAACCTTTGGAGTTCTTGCAAAAAAGTGATCAAAAAAAAGTTATTCAGAATGGTTACCGGGTTGTGGGGAGCGGCTTTATTATAACTTCGGATGGTTATGTGGTAACCAATGCTCATGTTGTGGCACCGGATGAGGAGTTATTGAAACAGTATCTAAGTAGACCGATCCTAGAAGAATCGGTTAATAGCTTCATGGTGGAGGTTGGGGAAGGTGCTGTCCGTATCCCATCCGACACACGGAATTATGTGTTACAAGCAATCACCAACATGGTGATCACCTATTATATGGAAAATATGAAGGTGTTAAATCTAAATAAGACCGTTAACATCGGTATGGGGGTTCAGGTACCAGGTGCACCCCTGCTTCAAAAGGGCATCAAGGCAGAGGTAATTCAGGCAGGGGGAGTTGTTCCCAATAAAGATGTGGCAGTTTTAAAAATGGCAGGGCAAAACAGTTTGCCCACCGTGCCCGTCGGTGAGTCCAACCTTTTGACCATTGGGAACAAAATATATATCATGGGATATCCAGGCGCAGCCACTTTTCATCCGTTACTATCTGAATCCAGCCAAGCTCAGCCCAGCTTAACAGAGGGAATTATTAGTGCCCAAAAGACAATGGAAGGCGGTTGGTCTGTTTTCCAAACCAATGCCGATATAACCCAGGGTAATTCTGGTGGACCGGTTTTTAATGATAAGGGAGAAGTTATTGGATTGGCTACCTTTGGCTCGGTGGACATGGCCACTGGACAAGAAATAGCGGGAATGAATTTTGTAGTTCCCATATCAGTCGTTAAGGAATTCCTGGATCGTGGCAATGTAAAACCCAGTGAAAGTTTAGTCGCTAAGACTTATAAGGAAGCAATGGATTTGTACGATAAGGGTTATTATAAAAAATCCCTTAAAAAGTTCCAGGAAGTAGCCGCCCTTTGCCCAGGTCATCCCTATGTTCAAAATTTTGTGGCAGATAGTACGAAGGCCATCCGTGAAGGGAAGGATAAATCCGTCTCTGGGTGGGTATTGTTTGGTATATCTGTTGCGGCGGTTATGGTCATTTTGGTAGTAGTGGTGATGAGGAAACAGAAGGTTGTCCAAGGGGCAACGGTGAATGGTTCGGCGGATGGTGAGGGTATAGAAAAGGATAAGGTAAAAATTGAGAAATCGGATACGGAATAATAGCCATCCGTTAAGGTATGAAGAGGGACCATGGTTGGCAATAGAAAAGATTACGGTTGATGCAAGTTTTCAATATTTTTCCTTTAATGAACCTAGATAAATTTACCCATAATAAACAACGGGAGAGTTTATAAGCTCTCCCGTTGCGGTGAGGGACCAACCGGCACCTTTGTTGTCGGCCTTATGCCGGTTTCCCTGCCGTGTTATTGTTGGGGTTTGTCGAGGGGAGCAGAGTTTACAACTTGGGCAACGTTACCACTGCGCAGAGCTTGCTCAGCGAAAGCGACCATTTTCTTAGTCATGTTACCGCCAACATAACCGTTAACACGGCTGGGTAGGGAACCTTTGTCGATTTGCTGATAGTTGGAAAGACCTAATTCACTGGCGATTTCATACTTCATTTGATCCAGAGCACTGGAAGCACCAGGTAGTACAGGTTCGTTGCTGTTACGACTTGTCATTAAAAACGCCTCCTTGAAGTAAATTATTTTGTGTTTTTCTGGGTCTATCTTTATTATGGTCAAAGAGGGTTTTTAAATACGAGATAATTTTTGTCATTAAATATAGGATCAGGCAGGTTTGCCATTTAGAAATCATATTGAAATTGGTTTCAATTTAGAGTGGTTTATGTAATTTAACGATTGTTGAAGATTGCATTTAGTGCCCAACTGGTGATCGAAGTGATAATAGCTCCCATAAATGCACCACCAAAACTACTAATATGGAAACCAGGCACAAACCAGGCAGCCAGGCTAAAGGTGATGGCGTTGACCACTAAAATAAAGAAACCCAAAGTAAAAAAACTAATTGGTAGTGTTAGAATTACCAGAACCGGACGAATAAAAGTATTTACAAAACCCAATAGGATAGCTGCCAGTACAGCAGAAGTAAAACCAACAATCCGAATGCTGTCGATCAAATAATCGGCCACCAGCAATGCTGCACTGTTTAATAGCAGAGTAATTAACCAGCTCATTTTTTCACCCCTTTAACTAATCTATCTGCTATTTCATCTTGTGTCAATGTTAATAATATTGAAGGATAATCGCTATTCAAATAGAAAGAATAAACTTTGAGATAATGATAAAATGATAAAAGGGGGCATGATCCTTGGCTTCTTTGCAGGAGCAGTTAAAGCAATGGGAAAAAAACACGATTATTTATCTTCACTATATTAAGGGAATGTCTGCCAATGAGTACAATAGTGGTTTTGCTGATGGGATAGAGATGGCGATTAATTCTTTTCAAGAATATTTAAAGGACTGTCCGGACTATGAAATTACTAAGCAGGAGGTAGAAGGTTAATGAATGTAAATGTTTATTCTGTAGTAAAGCTGTTAAACGGTCAGGTGGATGAGATTTCTAGTTTTGATAATGAAGGGGCCGCCCTGCAGTATGCTGAGCAAACAGTGGCCAATGAACCCTATGACATTGTCTCAATTTTACGTACCATACTCAATAACCCCAATGTTCAACTAACCATTAAGGAATATAGAAAGGGCTGTGGTAGTATCTAAATAAGATAAGGGGGAGAGGATTTGGATTTAGCCAGCATCATTACAGATGATATGGAAACCCGAGGTCAATTGACTTTTAGCATAACGGAGGAAGATTTTTTTAATAAGGAGATCAAGGAGTTTACCCTTTTTTACAAGATTGTTGGAGAGTCCCGAATCAAGTTATTTAGGAATAATCGGATGGAGCTTGTCTTTGTAAGGATCAATGATGACTGGATGCGTCAGGGTAAGATAGACATCAGCAAAGCCTCTTTGACTTTGGAAATTAAGCTTAACTGGGATAATCAAAGTGTGGACGAGCTAGCCATTAGGCAAGATCAAGGGGATGAATACCAATCGAGTGTCTCGTTGCAAATTGACAATTAAATTTCCAAAAACAAGGTTTCTTTGAAGGATTTTGGAATTACGTGACGAAAGATGTAGAGGATAATTATTGGGAGTGTGTGACTTTATGAAAAAAGTTATTTTTCCTCTGCTGGGTGCTGTGTATTTAGGGATTTCAACCCTCGGTAACAAAGTGTACCGCTTGCTTTATGAAGAAGATAATAAACAAGGCATATCGATTGAAATGTGTCGACCATGGGAACGCAGACAAAGTAATAATTTTCAATACCAGAACAGGTTTCGCTAATAATATAAAAACAACGACTAAAGCAGCCAAAGGGCTGCTTATCTTTTTCGATACGATTCAGAAAGCCTAAGATTTAAAATTTTATTGCCGAAAGTGTGGATAAAGTAAAAAATTTACATATTCAATTGGACGAAGGTGTTATATAATTTAATCTTGGGAAAAATTATTACGTAGACCCTTTGAGGAGGCATTTATGAATATACAGGAAATCAGGAATATTGCTATCATTGCCCACGTAGACCATGGTAAAACCACGATGGTTGATGGGATGTTAAAACAAAGTGGGATTTTCCGTACAAACCAAGTGGTCCAGGAAAGGGTCATGGATTCGAATGACCTGGAAAAGGAACGGGGCATCACGATCCTGGCCAAAAACACCTCGGTACGCTATCAAGGCTATAAAATTAATATTGTGGATACCCCCGGCCACTCAGATTTTGGCGGTGAGGTGGAACGGGTATTAAAAATGGTAGATGGCGTGCTTTTATTGGTAGACGCTTCGGAAGGACCCCTGCCTCAAACACGGTTTGTACTACGCAAAGCACTGGAACTGAACTTAGTGCCAGTGGTGGTAATCAATAAAATTGACCGGGCAGATGCTAGAATTAACGAAGTTGTGGATGAGATCTATGAACTGTTCTTTGAACTGGGTGCCAATGATGAACAACTTGATTTTCCGGTTGTTTATGCCATTGCCCGGGAGGGCAAAGCAACCATGAATCTTGATCAACCGGGAACGGATTTAAAACCATTGTTTGAAACGATTATCAATCATTTTCCAGCTCCCCAGGGAGAATCTGAAGCACCCCTACAGATACTGGTTAACAATACGGAATATGACACCTATGTAGGTCGTATTGCCATTGGCAGAATAAATCAGGGAAGTATTTCGAATGGCCAAAATGTTGCAGTAATTGATCATGATGGTAACATTAGAAACCAACGCATTGGCCGTGTCTATACCTTTGAAGGTCTAGAGCGGGTAGAAGTACCGGAAGCTGCCTGTGGGGAAATAGTGGTAGTCTCTGGCCTGGAAGATATTAAAATCGGTGAGACAATTGCAGACAAGGATAACCCAGTGGCGATACCGCCAATAAAGGTGGATGAACCAACTTTAGAGATGACCTTCATGGTTAATGATAGTCCCTTTGCTGGTCAGGAAGGTGAGCATATCACCTCTCGTAAGCTGCGGGCCCGGCTCCACAAGGAAATGGAAAAAAACGTGAGCCTAAGGGTTCTGGATACAGATTCCCCGGATGCCTGGAAGGTAGCTGGTCGTGGTGAACTGCACCTTTCCATTTTAATTGAAACGATGCGGCGGGAAGGTTATGAATTGCAGGTTTCTAAGCCAGAGGTTATTTATAAACGCGGTGAAAACGGAGAACTGTTGGAACCAATGGAAATGTTATTAGTGGACATTCCTGAGGATAAAATGGGACCGGTTATGGAAAATTTGGGTAACCGTAAGGGTGAAATGATTAATATGGGACCCAATGGCCCTGGCCAACTGCGTTTGGAGTTTAAGGTACCGGCCCGTGGTTTAATCGGTTTCCGCTCCCAGATTTTATCTGAAACCAGGGGCCTGGCCGTGATCAACCATACTTACCATGGTTATGAACCCTTCAAAGGAGAAATCCGCCGCCGCTATCAAGGTGTGCTTATTGCCTTTGAGACGGGTGATACTACTTTTTATGGCTTGAATTCTGTTCAAGATAGGGGGACCCTCTTTGTTGTGCCTGGTACCAAGGTTTATGAAGGGATGGTAGTGGGTGAACATGTAAGGGAGCAGGATATCGAAGTAAATATTTGTAAGAAAAAGCAATTAACCAACCACCGCGCCAGTACCGCTGAAGCCACCGTAAAGTTGGAAGAAGCAAGAATTATGAGTTTGGAAGAGGCATTGGAGTATTTAAATGATGATGAGTTATTGGAAGTTACCCCTAAGAGTCTAAGAATCCGTAAAAAGCTATTAGACAAAAGTGACAGGGCCCGGGCCAAAAAGGTTGTTGCCCTCCAAGCCTAGCCAAAAGATAGTGTCGCTCAACTACTTGTTAGTAGGGAAGCGACACTTTTTTACACGGAACACTACTCTTCATAGGTAAATTTTCTGCCCAGGCCGCTGTTCAGCAGCTTTAAATCCTTATTCAATTGGACAGAGGCTGTGAAGGGGTGATGGTTTTGGTAACGGTAGCGCAAATCGGTCCATGTGACAAGATAACCGGTTTTCGTCTCCTTTACGATTGCCAGGGGATGACGGGCAAACTTGGTAAAGACACGTCCCACAGGGACTTTAGCCGCAGCATCAACCACGGGACCTGTGGCCGTTAGAAATTGGTGTTTTTCAATGACCTTTCCTTCTCGAACATTGACATACCCTACGATAATGGGCTTTCTTTTATCATAGGGGTCAAGGATGTAATCCCACTGGCTAAGTCCAAATCCTGGGAGTACACTGACCAACCGGTATTTTTCTGCCTCATATTTATTATCGACCATGATGAATGCCTTGTGATGAATGCCCGTACGCAGCAAAATATATAATCCAATGATACCAAACATGGTAGAAAAAATTTTTATCGGTGATATTTTGGATTTTTTACCAACTATGAGGGCTGCGGCACAAACGAATAGAATAAAGGGGTCAATAATCATCAGAATATCCCAACCCAACCGCTTATCGGACAGAGGCCAGAGGAATTGGGTACCATAACTGGTGAGAAGATCCAATAAGATATGTAAAAGGGTAGAAGCAAAGGTCACCACCAGCACCAAAGGCTTCGACAAACGGGGAAAAAATAAGCCCAAGATCACGGTAACCAACACCGGGATAACGATTAATGATGGAAAAGAGTGGGAAAAGCCACGATGGACTTCCAGATAAGCCAGTTCGCTTTTTAAACGATAGATCACATCTAAATCCGGTATTTGGGAACCAGCCACTGCTGCCCAGAATACGGCTTTTCGAGTATCTTCTTCTTTTATTAAGGGAATATTTTGCCCAAGGGCAGCTACCCCAAGGCTGGTAAGCAGATGGGTTGCGTTGTCCATAGGTTCCTCCAAAGATTAGAATGAATGTGTACATTTTAGCTAAAAAGAGAGAAACTTGTCAAATAATAAAAACCATAGCAGGTAATGGATGCAGCTAGGGGAAATATATAGTAGCTGTTTGCCTTTAGTCAACAACAAATAACAGGGACTAAAAGACGTTTATGCCATCGGCAAAGAATGAAAACTTGATAGGATGGCTAAAGGCAAAAAGCTAGGAGGAGGCAGAGAATTGAGGTTAAACCGAAAACTGGAACATATCGAGTTTTCTTTAAAGCAGGGAACCATCGAGGGTGCCAATGGTTTTAATGATATAACGCTGGTACATAATTCTTTACCCCAGTTAAATTGGGAGGATATTGATACTGGTTGTACGTTTTTGGGAAAAAAGTTAGCTGTTCCTCTACTAATCAATGCGATGACAGGGGGACATCGGGAATTAGAAGGTATTAATGGTGATTTAGCAAAGGTCGCGTCGCTGGCAGGGGTAGCCCTTGCTGTTGGCTCCCAAAGGGCGGCCCTGGAGGATACCTCTACCCGGTATAGTTTCTCAGTGGTCCGGGAAATGAACCCCCAGGGTGTGGTGCTGGCCAATTTAGGGGCAGATTGTACGCTGGAGGAAGCCAGGGCAGCCATTAAGATGATTCAAGCCGATGGCCTTCAGTTACATTTAAATGTACCCCAGGAATTGGCGATGTCCGAAGGAGATCGGAAGTTTAAGGGCATTCTTGAAAACATCCAGATGCTTAATCGTGATCTGGAGGTTCCGGTTATCGTGAAAGAAGTGGGCTTTGGCATGAGCCGTGAAAGTATCAGCCGCATTAGCCAGGTCGGTGTAAAACATATTGATGTGGGTGGCTCTGGGGGAACCGATTTTATGGCCATAGAAGAGGCCCGATCGGGTAAAGGTGCCGGCTATAGCTGGGGCATTCCCACAGCCATCAGTTCTTTGGAAGGACTATCTTTCGTACAGGGTGATTTAAGACTCATCGCTTCTGGCGGGATAAGGCATGGGCTAGATATTGTAAAGGCTTTAGCGATGGGTTGTTCTTTGGTAGGAATGGCACGTCCCTTCTTAAAGGTATTAGTAGAGGGTTCCTTTTATGAACTAAATTTATATTTATCAAGCCTAATCAGGGATATCCATCGCATCATGTTGATGCTAGGGGCTCGTACCATTACAGATTTACAAAAAGTTCCTCTCATTATCAGTGGGAATACCTATGATTGGTTATCCCGTAGAGGAATTTCCGTTGATCACTATGCCAGAAGGGAATTTTTCTAAACAAATAAATTTAATAGTCATAAAAACGCTGTCCCACCATATTATTTGTTAGATGAAATCTTGGGGGACGGGCCAGTGAAAAATTCTTTTTTTATCATTTTAAAGCCAAGACAATTTTTTAGGTTGCTTATTGTACTGGCATGTCTAATTACATTAGGCAATGTAATCTGGGAAGCTTTTAAAACACCAGAAGAGGTAGCGCCTCTGCCACACAGTGCACCACCGGAAATTGAACGGAGTGAATTTTTAACCTGGGAGGAAGTTGACCAAATCTTTTATCGCTATGCCAATGCCACGGTTATTGATGTAGATACTGGGTTAAGTTTTCAGGTTCAGAGACGTGGCGGAACCTATCATGCAGATGTGCAGCCTTTGACAGCCAAGGATACGGCGATTATGAACGTCATCTATGATGGACAATGGAGTTGGAAAAGAAAAGCCATTGTTCTGGAGGTGGCGGATCGCCGTATTGCTGCGTCTATGAACGGTATGCCCCATGGTTCTGGGGCCATACGGGGAAATAATTTTAATGGGCATTTTTGCATTCATTTCAGGGACAGTAAGGTACACCAATCGGGTAAAGAAAACCTGGCTCACCAAATGATGATCTGGAAGGCAGCGGGGAGATTTAAACAAATGATAACAGCCATGAGTCCAGAGGAAGTGATCGAAGTATTGATGAATACCATCGATCAACAGGATACGAACCTTGCCTTAAAGACCATTCATAAACCTGGTCCCCAGGACTATGATCAATTGCATAGAATTATTAGCCAAATTGAACAGATCAAGGTTCAAAGAATTCGTTCCGAAGGGGGCAGCCCGGAGAGCTTTTGGGTTTATCTGACCATTCGTTATCGAGATAGTACAGTCAACGTGGAAAAAAAGATTGAATTACAGGTCATGGATGAGGGAGACACTGGCTATCGGGTTCTTAGGGAAGGCTTAGATCAGTTGCTAAATCGTCAGGCCTATGCAGAAATTACAGATACCAGAATCTTCGAGGACGATGATCGCTGTAATTAACATTTCTACCACCATTTGCATAAAGGTCAAAAAACGTCATTGTTGAATACACATAAGGTAAGCAAGTCATGAAAGGAGACTATTTAAGTGCGATCTTACCTTTACCCTGCCTTTACCCTGGAGCCCGAAGATTTTGAGAAGGTTTTGCCTGCTGCCGTTAAATTTTCACAAACCTATGAGGTTCCCTGCCGGTTTTTAAAAGAAGGGGACTTATATTTGCTTAGCTTTGAAGATAAGGCAGTTTCCAGAGGCATCGTCTATGGACATCAGCATGAAAAAGAACTGGAAAGTAAATTCCAGAAATACACCATTTGCGATGTATTTTACCTATCCAAGAAAGAATTTGAGAAGGGCAAGGGATTAAGCCTTAACGAAAGCGGAAAGTAGCTAAAAAGACCAGGTGCATGACCTGGTCTTTTAACATGGAGACTATTTCAGATCGTTTTTATATTTTTGAGCCATTTGGTAGTAATGTTGGGCTGAATGAATAATTTTTTCTTTTTCCTCTTCTGTTAAGCTGCGAATGATCCTGGCCGGTGAACCTACCGCCAGGGACCCGGGTGGAATTTCCTGGCCTTCCTTGACCAGCGTGCCGGCACCAATAATTGATCCTTCCCCTATTTTGGCTCCATTGAGTACAATGGAGCCCATACCTACTATGCAATTACTTCCTATATTGCAACCATGCAGAATGGTGCCGTGCCCTACAGTAACATTTTCTCCCACCTGCAGGGGGAAACCTTTGTCTTGATGAAGTACACAGCAATCCTGAATATTGGTTTTTTTACCGATGAAAATACTGTCAGCATCCCCCCGAACCACCGCATTATACCAAATGCTGGCTTGATCTTGAATGTTAACAGCACCAATAACCATTGCACCAGGTGCAATAAAGACGGAAGGATGTATCACCATAACGAAAACCTACCTTTCCATTAAATAGATATAATTTTGAAAAAACCCAACCTTTATGGTTGGGCTGTATTATAATTGAATATAGATGCTATTTTCTTCTTCATTATAGGTAGCTGGAAATTTGCCTTTGTTTTCGATGCCAAAGTATTGTAAAAAACCCTTTGCACCAATGCGTGTTTTGTTTAATATAAGACCGCTATCGGCTGAGGAGCCTTGAATACGAATAACCTTTGTTTCTCTATCGTAGGCTAATTCGATATGGTCAACGTTTAGTTTTGCTGCTAGGTTGCGATTTAAAGTAATATGATTTTTAGATACGGATACGTAGTTTTCAGAACGAGGGTAATATACTTCAAAAGTCATTATAGCATCCTCCTGTTTGTTTTTTGTTGATTATACTTTCACTAACAAAAAATGTCAATCTGAAGATTAACATGAGACAACCCTGCGGCTACAGGGTTGTTATATTACTACGATATCTTTTGAATTTGGTCAACAACTACTTTGCGACGGGAAGCTTGTTCATCTGCATAATCACTGGCAATCATGTATACTCCTACCCAGAGTTCATGCTCGTTTGCTTTGCCGTCTAGTTCCTTTGCTACATCTTTAAATTTCTTTTCTACCCTGTCTTTGAACCCGGAAAATTCTGCAAGTATGTCCACTATGTCACGCTGATTATATGCAGCACCCTCTTTTAAAGTCTTTGCCATAATTTACACCTCCTGCAAACAATACCATAAATTGTATATTCATTATACTTCTCATTGGTTGCTTTTGTAAGGGGGATAAAATGTCTAATTAAACCTTTGTTTGTAAAAAAATTGATGTTCATACATTATGAATAGTACATTCGTTATGTAGGTGAAATAAAAAGGGAGTGTCGCTTACTACTAAAAGTAGTTTTCGACACTCCCTATTAAGGCCTGGTTATTGATTGTATTGATTGTAAAGTTGTCCCAATTGGGGGCTGCTAAATGATCCAAGCTGGCCACTAAGGTAATTTGCTTGACTGGTACTCTGACCATAGGTACCTAGATTTTGAAAGTTTTGCTCCTGTTGTTGTTGACCGTACTGGTTGTATTGGGCATAGGGTTGGCTCTGTTGATTATTTTGACTCAACTGTTGTCCTTGACCAAAGCTACCATATTGCTGCCCTTGTTGCTGGCCGTACTGGTTGTATTGGGCAAATGGGCGGCTTGATTGGGATGGATTAGCCTGCTGGCCAAATTGCTGTGAACTGTTTTGGTTATATTGAGCAAAGGGTTGGCTTTGATTGCTTTGAAAACTGGTATATTGCCCAAGGTTGCTCACAGAGTTTAAGGCCTGGGGATCTACAGTAGAACTCATGAAACTGCCATATGGTTGGCCTTGCCCGTAAGGATTAATGTTATACTGCTGGTTTTGCTGGGGTAATTGTTGAGATGCACTGCTAATTTGAGCTAAGTCTTGATTCATATGTTGCAATGTCTGACTGAGGCGCTGCAATTGCTGTGCGGTAGTGGACTCATGGCTTGAGAGTTGTTGCAATTGTTGAGCATTTTGTTGTTCCGTCTGTTGCATTTGGTTACACATTTGTTGAATTTGACTGATATCATTCCGCAGATGATTGACGCGATCTTGCAGTTGTTGCATAGCTTGCATGGAATGACCTCCCCTAATAAATTTTGGAACTTACTAGTCATATCTTTTTCCAAAATTGAAAATCTATTCATTTTTTATTTATTTTCTTTGATAAACTTCGCAGTTTGTGTCCTGGCATTTGTCTGCAAAGATTATTTTTGAATGTAGGCCTTGGCAAAAAGGGGAATACCGAAGCTTGTGATTTCTACATCCTTTACATTTTTAGCAATAGCAATTTTTTCTTGACCATAATTCAAAAAGACCATAGGCGTATCCTGAAGCATGATCTGTTGGGCGTGGTAGTATAACCGAATCCGTGTTTTCTCATCTTGTTCTTTTTGAGCGGCACTGATTAAACGGTCTACCTCACTGTTTTTATAATAGGTAAGGTTTGTTTTGGCAGTTTCATTGGCAGACAGCAGGGTATAAAGAAAATTATCTGGGTCCAAATTGTCACTGACCCAACCGAATAAAAAGGCATCACCCTGTTGTTTATGCAGGGCCGATTTAAATTCATGCCATGGATAAACCTTTACGATCACACGAATACCAGCCGGTGCCAGTTGTTTTTTAATAATATTAGCCAATTCAGCTCCCCCCAGTAGATTATAGGGGCGGGGTGTATTATAAGTGATGAGTGTGATGTCCAGTCCATTTGGGTAACCATATTGTTTTAGTAGTTCCTTTGCTTTTTCAGAACCGCCATAATAGGGTTTTAAATTTTCATGATGGCCTGCAATGAACGGTGGCAGAATACTATTAGCAGCCAAAGCTTGATGCCCAAACATTTGCATGCTCAAATCCTTTGTATCGATGGACATGCAAAGGGCTCGCCGCACCTTGTCGTTGTTAAAGGGAGGACGATTGTTGTACATCCCAAGATAACTGATGGAAGGTGCTGTTTGAGTGGTAATAACCATTCTTTCTGACTTAATATCTGCCGGGGGTAAATCCGATAAATCGACTAGCTGCACAATTCCTTTATCAAGGACAGTGGCCCTTTGCTGGGGAGACTGGGGAAGAAAGGCGATGGATTTGATTAAGGGCTTTTGACCCCAGTATTTTTCATAGGCCAAGAGGACCGGTGCACCTTCTCGCCAGTCTGCTAGGAAAAAGGGGCCTGTACCTGCATAGTTTGCCTGATTACCCTTCGTTGCTGCCCTGAGGGATTGTGGACTAACAATTGGTGCGGACCAGGGCATGGCAAGGTTTCTTAAAAAGGGTGAGTAAGGGGTCTTTAAAGTAAATTTTATGGTGTATTCATCAATGACATCCACTGCCTTAACGATGCCAAAGGTAAAACTGCCATAGGACATGGTATCCTTTTTTTGGGGTGGCAGTTGTCTTTCGATATTAATTTTTACTGCCTCGGCATTAAAGGGTGTGCCGTCATGAAAGCTAATATTTTTTCTTAAATGGAAAATCCAATTACAGCCGTCTTTGGATATCTCCCAATCGGTGGCTAGGCAAGGTTCGATTTCACTGCTGCCTGACCGATAGCGGACGAGGCCCTCAAAAATATTTGACAAAACCCTTGCTTCCGACATATTATTGGCTTCAGCTGGATCTAGCGTTTTCAATGGCTCTGCCATCGCATAGGTGAGATCCATTTCTTGGGGAATTTGTGTTTTGGATAGCACAGGAAAATTATCTCTATCGTAGCCCATAATAGCCGAAAGGAACCCCAAAAATAGAAATAAAAAGACTAGCTGGTATAGTTTATTTCTCATTTTTAACCCCCATTAAAGGTTTTAATATGTATATTCACTTCCATATATGTAAAATCCTTCCAAAATAGATAGAATAAATCGTTGACCAGGTAAAGGAGAGAAAAAATGACTGTTAAATTTGGCTCTGCAGGAGCACCGGATGCTTTTTATTCCCAAGGGTATAAAAGTTCCTTGGATATGCCAGCATGGTTGTCAAGGCAAGGTTTAAATGCCTATGAGTATCAGTGTAGCCGGGGTGTCAAAATCAAAGAACCAATGGCCAGGGAATTGGGGGAAAGGGCACGCCAGTTTGGGATAACCCTCTCGATCCATGCTCCCTATTACATCAATTTGAGTACAGAAGAACCTGAGAAAAAGATAAAAACCAAGGGATACCTATTGGATTCATTACGGGTAGCCAAATGGATGGGAGCACAAACTGTCGTATTTCATCCCGGGGGTGGCCCAGGGAGTGACAGATTGGTTACTTTTGACCGTGCTAAGGTTTTATTTAAAGAGATTTTACAGGAGGTTGCCGCAGAGGGTTTACAAAATATTTTTCTGGCTCCGGAAACAATGGGTAAAATTAATCAGATGGGCTCCCTAGAGGAAGTTCTAGAATTATGTACGTTGGGAGAGCAAGTGATACCTTGCGTTGATTTTGGACATCTAAATGCGATTAGCCAGGGTAATTTAAAAACCAAAGAAGACTATGCCAGGATATTAGATCGGATTGAACAGACTCTGGGTCAAGAAGTGGTTAATCGCCTGCATATGCATTTTAGTACGATTGAGTTTACCAAGGCCGGCGAAAAGAAACACTGGACCCTGCAGGAAAGTCATCTGTATGGCCCTGACTTTACACCCCTGGCGGAATTAATGGTAGAACGCCAGATGGAGCCAGTAATAATTTGTGAATCAGCCGGGACTCAGGCGGAGGATGCATTGGTTTATAAAAGTATATTTGAACAACTTAGAAAATAAGCAAGCAATGTCAAGGGTGGGTGTCATGGTGACGGTTCTTTTGACACCTTACATAAAGAGTGCTCAAAGTACAGAGAATGTAATTATGAAAATCAAAATAAACAGGCATGTATTGATAATTGCTATAGCAATTTTTCTGTCCTTGTTGGCAGTTCATATTTTTGGCAGCCATTCCTTTGATTTTGAAGGCCTTGAGTTTAATGTGCGCACCACCTTGGCCTATCAAGGGACCACCCAACTGGAGGTGCCGCCTTTGGGGTTGGTAAGGGCTTACACACACAGCACTCCTTTAAAGATGACGGTGCATTTAACGGGTCTCGATTTAGAAAAAATTCAAAGCCTCGTACAAAATAATGTTGACCAAAGAGAAATTTCCCTAAGGCTGGAGAATGATTTAAAAAAGGAAGCAAGAAGATATGTAGGGAAATTAATTGCCCTGGCCGGAGTGGCTGGGTTATTGGGAGCTTTTTTATTACGTTCCCGAAAGATAACCGAATATCTATTGGGAAGCCTTGTGGCGGTGGGTATAGTCGGTCTTTTGCTTTTTGCCACGTATAAAAGTTTTGATGTTAATCGGTTCTCAAACCCTGAGTATGAAGGAGCATTAAAGGCGGCCCCCTGGATGATCGGAATTGCCGAAGAAGCCATTACCAAAATCGATACCCTAAGTAATAAACTTCAATTGGTGGCTGAAAACTTTTATCAGCTTTATGAACAAGTGGATAACCTTCAGCCCCTTGCCACGGACACCAATACGACCAAAATCCTCCATGTATCGGATCTTCATAATAATCCTGCGGGTATAGAAGTGGTCCGAAGAATGGCGGAATTGTTTCAGGTTGATTTTATTATTGATACGGGGGATATTAGCGATTTTGGCACCCCCCTGGAAGGGTTGTTGCTGGAACGTATTAAAAGCTTACCCGTGCCCTATCTCTTCCTGGCAGGTAATCATGATTCCCCCAGCATTATTAGTAAAATGAAAGAGTTAAAGGGAAACGTCATGGTTCTCGGGAAACCCGTTGAGATAAAGGGTTTTAGAATCGTCGGTTTTCATGATCCTGCCTCCCGTACCAATCAGATTAAATCGGTTGCCCCGGAAGAGGAAGAACAATTCGTTAAACAAATTAAATATTCCCTGGCTAAACAGGATAAACCCGTGGATATCATAGCTGTGCACAGTCCCTATGTGGCCCGCCCCCTGGCTGGATTGGCACCTGTGCTGCTATTTGGGCATAATCACCAGTTTAACGTGGAAAAGGTGGGGCATAGTGTTCTGATCAATGCTGGGACCTCCGGTGCCTCTGGTTTAGGTGCGCTGCAGGAAGTAGAGAAAAGACCCTATTCCGTGATGCTGCTAAATTATTATCATGATGGGAAAGAAAATCGTTTAATTGCGGTAGATTCCATTCAAATTGATAGTGTAACCTCAGAATTTAGCATGAAGCGGCATTTATTTGACGGGTCGACGGATGCAACAGAAAAGCCCTTGGATTCGGATGCAGCTAGGGATATAAGAAGTAGATTGGAAGAGAATAACTGAATAGCCGTCAGCTATCAGCAAGATAGCCGTAGGAAGTGCTTAGGGCCACGAGCCGTGGGGCTTGGACTTTTTATGTAGGTAATACGTAACTGTCTGTGGTGTCAGGAATGGTTTTTGAGCGCTAAAGCGGAAGCTGACGGCTAAAAAAGGAGAGTGTCACTGCTACTAAAAAGTAGTGCGACACTCCCTGTGCTTGGTTTAATGGATTTCTACGTTTTCAGCACCGGCATTTCTTAAAGCCTCGGCAGCTTTTTCGGCTGTGCCATCAGCAGATTTAACGGTCACCAACATTTTGCCTTCGCGGATACGGTTTTCATATTCCCGACCCTTTTCAGCAGGAATGCCATAGTCGGCCAATCCACCGGCAATACCACCTGTGGCAGCACCGGATAAAATGGCGGCAATTGGGCCTGCAGCGACCAAAGGACCAAACCCAGGAATAGCTAAGGCACCGACGCCCAAGGCTAAACCAGCTAGACCACCTATGGTAGCACCACCAACTGCGCCATCCGCGACACCATCTCCACCGGTAAAGTTGGAGGTTCTGGGTCCTTCCTGCATCTTTTCATCATCCTTGGCCACCATCGAAATTTCCTTATCATAGCCATTGCGGCGCAATTCCTTGATGGCTCTTTCTGCTTGATCCTTGGAGGAGAAAAATCCGGTAATTGTCTTCATACAGTCTGCCCCCTTTGAAAATTATTTGCCTTTCCAAAATAGCATGCCCGGGGGGAACAAAACTCATGCCTAGAAAATATAATAGGCCCTGTATATAATTTATTGCTTTGGAAAAAAACGAACACCAGTCATTTTTTCATGTATAGTTGAAAGATTATCCTATCCACTCACCATAAGATAGCAAGAATCCGGTTGGTTTATTCTTGCACGACCATAGCCGCTTTCATCTTTTGCACATATTCCCGTAAAAACAGCCCGGCCTCTTCCTTGTGAGAGGCAATGATATTGACCAGTGCGCTGCCCACAATCACGCCATCAGCATATTGGACAACCGCACGCGCTTGCTCGGGGGTGCTGATTCCAAAGCCTACGGCCACTGGTACGGGGGTCTTTTTTTTGATGCTTTGAACCAATTGGGCGATCGTGTCGTCCAGATTGCTGCGCACGCCTGTGACCCCCATGGAAGAAACAGTGTAGATAAAGCCCTGCGCATGCTGTACAATTTGACTGATTCTGTCTTTGGACGTCGGGGCAACCATGGAAATAAGCGCGATGCCATAGCGGTTTGAAATATCCTCCACGTCCTGCCGCTCTTCATAAGGTAAGTCTGGGATGATGATACCGTCCAAGCCACAGGCTTGGCAGCGGGCAAAGAAACGCTCATACCCATAATGAAACACCGGATTCAGATAGGTCATAAACAAAAGCGGTATTTGGGTTTTGAGACGCAGGGAGGCTACCATATCAAATAATTTGTCAACATTGGTCCCGTTTTGAAGCGCGCGCAGGCTGGCCGCTTGGATGGTGGGACCTTCCGCAATGGGATCTGAAAAGGGGATACCGATCTCAACGATATCGGCGCCACCCTCAATCATATCCAGAATGAATTCTTCTGTTTTTTCCACCGATGGATCACCCCCGGTGATAAAACCGATAAATGGCCGCCCAGCTCCGAATGCCTTGGTGATTCTATTCATTGATAGCCCTCCCTCTATACCGGGCGATCGCCGCCACGTCTTTATCACCTCGGCCCGACAGGCAGACAACAACACTGTCCTGCGGCGTGAATTCTTTTGCCATTTTTATCAGCTGAGCCACGGCATGGGCACTTTCTATGGCGCAAATAATACCCTCGGTTCTTGCCAGGTATTCAAAGGCGTGGACAGCCTCTTCATCGGTGACGGGCCGATATTCCGCGCGGCCGATGTCGTACAGGTGAGCATGCTCCGGACCGATGCCTGGGTAATCCAATCCCGCCGAGATAGAATACACCGGAGCGATCTGCCCAAACTCGTCCTGGCAGAAATATGACTTCATGCCGTGGAAAATCCCCATGCTGCCCTTCGCGATCGTGGCGGCATGTCGGTCCGTCTCAACGCCCTGGCCGGCTGCTTCACAGCCAATCAGTCGCACTGTTTCATCCTGCAGGAAGGAATAAAACAGGCCCATTGCGTTGCTGCCACCACCCACACAAGCCATCACAGCGGTGGGGAGCCGTCCGGTTTCCACCAGTATCTGTGCGCGTGCTTCTCTGCCAATGACGCTTTGGAAATCCCGCACCATCATGGGGAATGGGTGGGGTCCCATCACCGACCCCAGCACATACAGGGTATCATCCACACGACGGGTCCACTCCCGCATGGTTTCGTTTACAGCATCCTTCAGTGTCATGGTTCCGGTTGTGACTGGCGTTATGGTTGCGCCCAGCAGTTCCATGCGGTAAACATTCAGCAGTTGGCGTTCCACATCTTCCTTTCCCATGAAGATGGCACACTCAAGCCCAAGGAGCGCTGCCGCCGTTGCGGTCGCTACGCCATGCTGACCGGCTCCCGTTTCCGCAATCACCCGGGTTTTGCCCATGCGCTTTGCCAAAAGTACTTGTCCCAGCACGTTGTTGATTTTGTGGGAACCCGTATGGTTCAAATCCTCCCGCTTCAGGTAAATTTGAGGGCCGCCCAAATCCTGAGTCATCTTCTTAGCGTGGTACAAAAGAGAAGGCCTTCCGGCGTATTCGGATAACAGGGCGTTCAATTCCCGTCTGAAGTCAGCAGCTTCCATTGCTTGAGCATAAGCCTGTTCCAGCTGCAGCAGTTCGTTCATCAGCGTCTCAGGCACATACTGCCCACCATGTGTGCCGTAGCGACCTTTTTTCATGGATTGATCCATCATTTTCCACTCCTTTTCGGCAGTGATTTTGCCGCGTGCAGAAATGCGCGCACCTTTTCTTTTTCTTTCCGACCCGGCTCGCCTTCCACTCCACTCAGCACATCCACTGCGCTGGGCGGCAGATCAGCGGGAACCGTTGCATGCAGGTTTTGGGCGGTCAGGCCTCCCGCCAGCACCACTGGTAGGTTGCTTGCTGCAGCAACCGCACGATAGGTTTTCTGGTTTACAACAATACCGCTGCCGCCGGGCCTTTCTGCTGTACCGGAATCGACCAACAATGCGGCCACGCCAGCTTGAGCAATCAAGCGCACCGCTTCGGTCGGGTCTTCAATCTCAAACAGCAACCGCCCACTAGGCCCTACGCGAAGGGCTTTCATCACACGGATTTGCTCAGCCGCAAGTGATTTGGCAATGTAGGCGGTTTCTTCCAGTGTTTCTTCAAAATGCAATTGCACCAGTTGGGGCCTCACCCGCTTTGCCCTGGCAATAATATCGTCTGGTTTGCCGCCTGTGACCATACAGGCTGTTACGGTGGAGGGAATGGCATAACACAGGGACGCAGCGCGGTGAACGGTCAGGTTCCAGGGAACGGACACGGGGTATTCCACCACAAGGCCCAAAGCATGAACCCCAAGCTGCGAACACATGAAGATATCTTCTTCATTTGTCATCCCACAAATCTTAACCGGCATCATGGTATAGACACCTGCAATTGACTGTACTTGGCGCCGAGGTCTGTTGCTTGCAAAAGAGCGGTACCCACTAAAATGGCATCGGCCCCGGCTTGTAGGGCCAGGCGTGCATCCTCCTGGTCACGGATGGCACTTTCGCTCACAACCAAAGCAGGCTGTTTGACAAGGGCCGCCAGCATACTTGTGTTTTCAACTGTGCCATTGTCTTTTTCCAGGCGTAAAATATCCCGGTTGTTGATTCCCACCAGCTTTGGGCCTAGCAGGTTGACAATCCCCAGCTCTGCCGCAGTGTGAACCTCCACCAAGGCATCCAGCCCACAGGCTTTGCACTTGTCCAGCAGACTGACAAGGGTTTTCTCATCAAGCATTGACACGATAAGCAATGCCGCTGCGGCTCCAGCCTGTGCTGTTTCCTCGATATCCCTTGCCGTTTGGATGAAATCCTTGCGTAAAACAGGCAGTCCGGTGGCCACGGCCTGCTTCAGCAGCTCCAACGAGCCTCCAAAGTGCTGCGATTCTGTGACAACCGACAGCACAGGCGCGCCCGCGTTCTGCAGGGCTTCGGCAAGCTTGTGAAGCTCTCTGCCCGCGAACAGATCTCCTTCCTTGGGAGATCTTCGCTTCAGGTCGGGGATGACAGGCAAAAGACCCGCTTGCCTTCTTTTTTCTAAGGCGCTGGTAAACCTCATGGCAGTTCCCTTTCTTGTTTGTGTCTGGCGTAACGGTTGGAAGCTTCGGACAATTGGCGCAGTTTTTCCTGCGCCTTGCCGCTATCAATCAGATCAGCGGCCATGGCCAAGCCTTCGGCAATATTCTCGGCAAGTCCGCCGACATAAAGCGCGCCTGCTGCATTCAAAAGAACGGAATCACGGCGCGGCCCTTTGTCGATGCCGGAGAATACCTGTCGGATGGTGTTTGCATTTTCTGCGGGGGTGCCGGTTGCAATATCAGAAAGGGTACAACGGGTCAGGCCAAATTGCTCGGGTGTGATTTCATAACGAGATAGTTTGCCGTCCTTGAGTTCATGTACAAGCGTGGGGCCCAGCAGAGAAATTTCATCCAAACCATCGGTGCCGTGCACAAATAGCCCGTGCCGATAACCCAAGCTACGGGCCACCTGGCTGACTGTTTCTAGCAGCTCCGGCTTATATACTCCCATGAGATGCAGATTCGCTCCCGCCGGATTGATGAGCGGGCCAATAATCGTGTAGAAGATCGTTTTGATGCCAAGCTCTGTTTCGGGGGGGAGAACTTTACCCATCACAGGATGGAATAGAGGCGCGTACAAAAAGGCGATACCGATGTCTTCCATCATCTTGGAAGCGTCTGCGGGATCAAGGTCTATTGCCACATCCAGTGCTTCCAGTACATCCGCGCTGCCTGAAAGACTGGAAATAGAGCGGCTGCCGTGCTTGGCCACCGTGATGCCCGCTGAAGCGGCTACGATGGCTACGGCGGTGGATATATTGAATGTGGAAAGACCGCCGCCTGTGCCACATGTGTCCATGAGATCACCGGGTACATTGGGGGAAAGCTGTATGCAGTTGTCACGCATGGCTTGTGCAATCGCTGATATTTCTGCCAATGTGGGGCCCTTCATCATCAAGGCCACCTGGAAGCCCGCAATCTGCACCGGGCTGATTTTATCCTCGTTGATTGCCCGGATAAGTCCGGAAATTTCCTCATTTGTCAGTTCGATTTGATTTGTCAGCTTGTTCAATATATTTGCGATCATGGTTGTTCATCCTTTCAGAATATTTATGGGGTGATGATTCATACGAAGCACCCCCGCCATCGTATCAGTCCCAATCATATCCCTCCCTGCAATAAAAAAACGCCTTTGTCCCCTTGTAAGGGACAAAAGCGTATAGCTTGCTTCTGCGATACCACCCAAATTGGCGAAAATTCGCCCACTTGCTCCATGCACCAACATGCATGCTTCCTTGATAACGGATGAAGATTCCGTCGGCCATTACTCGTTCATCACTTTCTTGCCGTCCTCATGAGTCCATTCCCCTATTTCGATACTGCCGCGCTCTCACCACCGGCGGCTCTCTTTGAGTATGCTTGAAGTAAGGTACTCTTCTCAATCAAAGGTTTTGATATTTGGTTTGAGGCACATTATACGCCGATGATTTTAGGATGTCAATGATTTTCTAAAATAGAGGGGTTGATTATTTTTTCTATTTGTTCAAGCCATGATTTTTCCCTTGCCTATATCATCCTCCTTTGTTGTACCATTTCTACCATTCAATATTTGAAATTTGTATACTTTGCTTCATTCGTTGTCACGATCTAAGGCATAGATTAGCAAAAAACAAAAATTAAGAGACAATATAAAAAACTATCATAAATTCAAGGGCTACAAATATTAAATTGGTCAATTACAAAAAATAGTTTATTTTTAACTGCTCTTTGGTATAATATGTTTTGTTGTTAGGGAGAATGATGGAAAAGCAATAATAATGAAAGGGGAACGAAGGATGCTACAAACTCCTAAGAAATATTTTGTTACAGCAGCTTCTTCCGAGGGAAAAAGCAAGCTTACCGCATTTGACAATGCATTGCTTAAAGCACGTATCGGAAATGTTAACCTCTTAAGAGTATCTAGCATTCTACCTCCGGGATGTGAAGAAGACCCCGGCTTGGTATTGACCCCAGGTTCTCTAGTTCCAACAGCCTATGGCTACATCGTCAGTGATATCCCTGGTGATACCATTGCCGCCTGTGTGGGAGTGGGTATTAACTCCAGCGACTCCTTTGGAGTTATCATGGAGTTCTCGGGGAAATGTAGTAAAGAAGAGGCTGAAAGAAGTATCAATAGCATGTTACAAGAGGCATTTGAAACCCGTGGTTTGGAACTAAAGACAATTAAGATTGCTTCCGCAGAACATCAGGTTGATAAAATTGGTTGTGCCCTAGCAGCAGTTCCCCTTTGGTATTAGTATAAGGAGGTCTGTGAAGAAATGGAATTATGGTATACAGAGAGAGGGATTGTTCCCGGACTGGCTTTAGGTATTGAGGTAAGCAAGGTGTTACACGAAGAGCAAACAGAATTTCAGCACCTTGCAGTTGTTGATACGCCACTTTTAGGCCGCATGCTCTGGTTGGACAATATTATTATGACAAGCATTAATGACGAATTCGTATATCATGAAATGATTAGCCATGTGGCTTTAAATACCCATGCAAACCCTAGGAAAGTATTGGTCATCGGAGGCGGTGACGGTGGTGCTATCCGTGAAATCATTAAACATCCCAGTGTCGAAAAGGCAATATTGGTAGAGATAGACCGGCGGGTGGTGGAAGTATCTAAAGAATATTTGCCTGAAATTGCAGGTGCCTTGGATGATCCAAAGGTTGAAGTGCATTGTGTGGATGGCATTCAATATGTAAGGGATCACAAAAATGAATTTGATATCATTATTGTGGATTCCACCGATCCCATTGGACCTGCCGTAGGTTTGTTTGAAGGAAACTTCTATAAAGATTGTTATGAGGCCCTCAAGGAAGATGGTATCTTTGTAGCACAAACCGAGTCTCCCTATTATAATAAGGATTTAATTCCCAAGGTAAATAAAGATATTCGTTCCCTGTACCCCATTACGAATGTTTACCTGGCCCACGTACCCACCTACCCCAGTGGTAGCTGGACCTTCACTATGGGATCTAAAAAATATGATCCCAAGGCGGTGGATTTTAGTACAAAACCCAGCTATAAAACACGTTACTACAACCATGATATCCATCAGGCAGCCTTTGCCTTGCCTAACTTTGTCCAAGAATTAATCAATAAATAACGGGGGATTACCAATGTTTGATCTACTCGATCAATGCACTGGATTTATGGGTGCCACCCAGGACTACGAGAATTCTAACGTCGTTCTGGTGGGGGCACCAATGGATTTTACTGTCAGCTTTCGCCCGGGGACACGCCAGGGTCCCCGGGCCATTAGGCAGGTTTCTGTTGGGCTAGAAGAATACAGCGTGATGCTTGATCTTGACCTGGCTGATTATGCCTATTTTGATGCCGGTGATATTGCCCTGCCCTTTGGGCATGTATTGGAAAGCCTGGAGCGGATTGGCAAAGTTGTGGCCAAGATTATTGCTGATAACAAATTTCCTTTGGTGCTTGGCGGTGAGCATTTGATCAGCCTGCCGGTAATTATGGAAGTGGTTAAAAAGTACCCTGGTTTGAAGATTCTTCATTTTGATGCCCATGCAGATTTGCGTCAGGATTACATGGGACAGACCCTTTCCCATGCTTCCGTTATGCGGCGGGCGGTTGATTTAGTGGGGGGGCAGAATATCTACCAATTTGGTATTCGCTCCGGCACCAAGGAAGAATTTGACTATGCCAGGGGACATACCCGGATGTTTCCGGCAAAGGTACTGGAGCCATTGCAGCAAGTGTTACCGGAGCTGTTAGGACATCCGGTGTACCTATCACTGGATATTGATGTGGTTGATCCAGCCTATGCACCAGGAACGGGTACGGCAGAGCCAGGTGGCTGTACTTCAACAGAAATTTTGGAAGCCATTTATTTAATGAAGGAATTAAAGGTGGTTGGCATGGACTTGGTGGAGATTAGTCCGGTCTATGATCATTCTGAGAAAACAGCGTTGCTAGGAGCTAAGCTGGTACGGGAAGCTATCTTGGCTTTTGGAAGATCTAAAATAAAAGTATAGGGTAAGAAAAATAACATTTGACTTCTGGGGGTAGTTTTTGTATACTAATCAATGTCAGTGAGCGTGAGCTAAATGACTTTGGAGCTGTGGTGTAGTGGCCTAACATGCCTGCCTGTCACGCAGGAGAACGCGGGTTCGACTCCCGTCAGCTCCGCCACATAAATGCCTCGATAGCTCAGTTGGTAGAGCAGCGGACTGAAAATCCGCGTGTCGCTGGTTCGATTCCGGCTCGAGGCACCATCTATGCGGAAGTGGCTCAGTGGTAGAGCATCGCCTTGCCAAGGCGAGGGTCGCGGGTTCGAATCCCGTCTTCCGCTCCACTTATTTATAAGCTGGCGGCATAGCCAAGTGGTAAGGCAGAGGACTGCAAATCCTTTATCCCCCAGTTCGAATCTGGGTGCCGCCTCCAGTGAAAACTCCTGAGTTATAACTCAGGAGTTTTTTGTGTCCAAGGACTTTTATGCTTATAATGACACGACCCTTTTTATTGCTTAAGCGGGCCTTTTAACTTCCTTGATTGGCTGATCAAAGCTTAATACCTTACGATTGCAGGCAACTACACAGCTGCCGCACTTAATGCAATCTGGATCAGTCAGTCGACCATTTTCAGCTATATTCGGGACTAAGCCCATTGGGCAGGCTTTGGTGCATAAACCACAGTCGCTGCATTTTTCCCGATTAATAAATAACGGTTTCTTACCCTTTCCGAACCAACTAGCCAATGTACCCATCGGGCAAATATGGCACCAGCCCCTGGCGTGTACGGTTAGGCCCAATATTATGCCGACAGTAGTGGTTATGGTTAGTAGGCGAACAAAGGCCATACCCATACCATGTAAATCCCCCCAAGCAAAATAAAGCTGGGTTCCCAGAACGGTGAATATTAAACCTACCATGAAAGTACGCAGTTTGTTTGAACGTAACCATTTTGGAACGGGTTTTCCCTGATTGAATTTTTGAAAGAACACGTCGTAGAAGGCACCTCGTGGACACATCCAATCGCACCAAGAGCGGCCACTAAAGAAAGACAGACCCACTGCACCAACCATGCATAATAATAAAAGGAAACCAACGGGTGGAAAGACCCAACCAATACCAATTACTGCCGGCAAAACAATCCAAGTTATGGCCTGCTTGCGAATGCGTTTTAATAGCACAATATTTTTCAACGAATTTCCTCCTTCCTTGTTTTGAAATATCAAAGGGGTAATACTAATATACTTATATATTATTACGCAGTCAATATAATTGTGCGTAATTCAAGGGAGTTGTCAAATAAATGACAAAAAGTTTTTCCAAATAGAAGGGAAAGTTCATATGGAATGTCGAAGTGACAAATATCACAAATCCTGTTCTTAGGGGTGTTTATATATGTTAGAAACTTGCAAAAGATGCCGCTATGGAGTGGAGATTATTCGGGGAGACTATAAATGCGAAAAGCAAGAAATTAAAATACCGAGGGATGAAGCTTTGTACCCATTCAGACAATGTAGCTTATTTAGCTTTAAAAATTGCATTGTTAAAATTAAAAAGTTGCATGAAAATGCGGAAATGCCTAGGCGTGCTACGCCTGAAAGTGCTGGTTTCGACCTACACTCAATAGAGGATTTTACCATCTGCCCTGGAGAACATAAATCTGTGAGAACGGGTCTGGCCTTTGAATTGCCCCCGGCCTATGCCATGTTGGTTTATCCCCGCAGTGGAAATGCCAAGAAATATGGCATCACCCTAAGCAATGCTGTAGGTGTGGTGGATTCTGACTATCGTGGGGAGGTAATTGTGCTGCTTCATAACGCAGGACATTATGAGGTATCTTTCAAAGCAGGGGACCGCATCGCCCAAGCCATTATCCATGCCCTTCCCGACATTGAGATTATTGAATGCGAAGAATTAGGCGATACCGAGAGGGGAAAGGGTGGCTTTGGTAGCACTGGGCTATAATTCTTAAAAAAATTGGTAAAAACTATTGCGAAACATGTCATAGTATGATATATTTTATAAGCGTCAGCAGTGCCTCGATAGCTCAGTTGGTAGAGCAGCGGACTGAAAATCCGCGTGTCGCTGGTTCGATTCCGGCTCGAGGCACCATTTATGCGGAAGTGGCTCAGTGGTAGAGCATCGCCTTGCCAAGGCGAGGGTCGCGGGTTCGAATCCCGTCTTCCGCTCCATTTATTTATAAGCTGGCGGCATAGCCAAGTGGTAAGGCAGAGGACTGCAAATCCTTTATCCCCCAGTTCGAATCTGGGTGCCGCCTCCAATGAATAATTAAAGCCATCTACCAAGTAGATGGCTTTTTTGTGTGATCAAAGGAATAATTTTTAACGATGGCAGTATAGGCTTCCATGCCGTTAACGGCACCATCAAAGAGTGAAAATTGAATGTCATCCTGAGCGTCAGTGAAGGATGACAGCATTTTAATCGCCCGTAGGGCAAATGATTCCTCCTTTCCTGAAAGGTAATCGTTGATTATTAACGTTTTTTTCTTTTAGGTGGTCTGCTTTTATGTGTGGTAATTCTTGGTTGATTAAATACGTCTGCTAACTGTATGGTAGGTGCCGCAGCAACAACGGATTCGGTGATCTCTTCCAAAACCTTTGTAACAATTTTTTGTTCTTCGACATTTTCGACCATATCAATGGTGGAATTAATTACCGGTAGGGTGAGCCTGTTTTTCGGGGTTTTGGCTTTAATAAGGCTAATTGGAGCCTTTACAGGCTCTTCGGCTCCGGTTTTTTCAATGGACTCAGTTTTTTCCGGGGCGGAAAAATTGGCCAAAGTTAAACCGGAGATTTGCATATTCAGTGAAGAAGCCTGGGCCAGAGTTTCTTCCAAGGCTAACACTTCTTCAGGGGTTCCGCCAATACCCAGTGCCTTGATGGCGTCTTCTTTCATTAAACGCACCCATTCGGCTACGACCTCTAAGCCATCCTGTAACTCTTTGAAACTCTCTTGAATATGTTTACCAATTTGTTTTTCAAGTTCTTCTTGACGAATGGAAAGATTTAAGACATCGTTTCTTTCCGCTCGGGTTAATGAAGATAAGGGCTTGTCCAAACCCTTAACCCTATTGATAATTTGACGATATTCTTGAAACACTGAACAATACCCCCCACCATGATGTTTTATTAAATAATTCTCCGATTAAATGTAAAACCCTTCCAATTAATAGATAAAATAGTAAATAATTTCCATTGGGTAAACATAGGATTTAGTTTAGCAAATTACCCGCAACTTGGATATTGACTTGTCTACACTTCGTGTGCTATATTTATATTCGTCGATAAGACCTGCATGCGGAAGTGGCTCAGTGGTAGAGCATCGCCTTGCCAAGGCGAGGGTCGCGGGTTCGAATCCCGTCTTCCGCTCCACTTTAAATTTGGAGCTGTGGTGTAGTGGCCTAACATGCCTGCCTGTCACGCAGGAGAACGCGGGTTCGACTCCCGTCAGCTCCGCCAGATAATATCTCAAGGTATTGACAGAGGATCTCAAGATTGTTATACTAAAAAAGCTTAATAACATGCCCGGGTGGCGGAATAGGCAGACGCACAGGACTTAAAATCCTGCGAGGTTTACCCCTCGTGCCGGTTCGACCCCGGCTCCGGGCACCATAATCAAGGGACTAGGTACTTACCTAGTTCCTTTTTTCATTTATCGCACCGTCAATTGACGGTTATTTTGACGGTTTAAGGATACTATTTAATTTATTGGCATTTTCTTTATTCATATCCTCAAGGACATGTTGGTAGTCATTTATAGGAAGTTGTATAAGAACTCTCGACTTTCCCTGATAGCTGCCATCAGTAAACCCACCTCTTATCCCCTCCCAATGGGGGAGGTCATTCATTATACTCCGCCTTTATCGCTGTTTCCCGCTCCTTAGTAGATGTCTTTGCTAGATTTTCTATACGGCGACTAAGATTTTTGGGGTTCTCAAATATTTCCTAAAGGAATAACCCCTAGCCGTGCCACTAGGGGTTATTCCCAAGGAGAGAATGCAAATTGTAAAAGAAGCATTCACCTAATGGTATAATATGGTTAACGGCCCAAAATGTTACTGTAAAAGCAAAATTTATACCTTGTACACCGCACGTTTGTTTGCTATACTCAAACCAAACAAATGTGCGGTGGTGATTGGTATGTGTAAATTGTATCGACAGTCTGTAGAAATCCACCCCGGCCCCGACGGTCAGCCCCTTAGTTTTAAGTGGAAAGACAACTGGTATCTGATAGAAAGGGGCTACCCATATAAGATAGACAAGCAGAATTGGCAATGGTATCAAAGCATGGGCATGGATCCTTACCTTGAACGCTATCGTTGTTACACCGATAGAAACTTAGATTGCGACCTGGTACAAGAGCAGAGCCTATGGATACTTGAAAGGGTATGGGATTAATGAGACAATGTAGTTCATGCAAATACTATGTGACTGTCATTGGCCGGATTTTGTGTGTTGTATTTTACGTTCCCAATAAATTAAGTACCCGATGGGGTACTTTCTCTAAACGAAAAATAGGACTGTCTCCTTATTTTTTGCCACCACTGTACAGAGGATGAGGGGTCAGAATGCCTCAATCCTTACCGAGAGGGTTTGGAGATGACCGGAGCATTAAATATAAAAAATTACCAGCAAATAATGTGCTGGTAATTTTTATTTTACTATTTGATCTTTAGTAAAACCCTTGGGACCCACTGCAATTAGTTCAGGCTCAGGTTTTACTTCTGATTCGGAGATAAGG
This sequence comes from Desulfotomaculum sp. 1211_IL3151, assembly GCF_036763075.1. Taxonomy (NCBI): domain Bacteria; kingdom Bacillati; phylum Bacillota; class Clostridia; order Eubacteriales; family Desulfotomaculaceae; genus Desulfotomaculum; species Desulfotomaculum sp. 1211_IL3151. Next base: position 56,747 of record NZ_JBAIYV010000003.1, read on the forward strand.
CGTTTTTCTACTATTATTTCATTTTGGTATACCACTTCGTAGGTTTTTAAAAGATAGCCATTTCGACCCGGGCGGCAAATTACCACTTGACCGGGCAGGAGGTTTTTATCTTCCATATAGTTTCGTACGGGTTTGGTAATGGAGCGTGTGGTTTCAAGTTTAATTAATCGGACAGACGCTCCGGGGCGGTGACCTAAAATACTGACCAGGAGGTTTCCCTGCTGGATTTGACTGGTGATTAAAATGGGGTAGTCTGTATTATTGAGAAACTTAAAGTCAATAAGATCCCCTGCGATGGTGGCATCCCTGCCACCAGGAGCATAGGCCACGGGCAGCGAGTGAGGTACCCTTTCCACGACTGTTAAGTTGGCCAATAAAACAGCATTATAAAGAGTTGTAGCCAATTGGCAGACACCACCACCATAATCTGGAATTAGCCTATTGTTAACAATTACAGGGGCTTGCAGGTAGCCATTTTCCTTACTTCGGGGACCAAGGACCTTGTTTAATGAAAAGACCTGTTTTGGTGGTAGGATAAAGTTATTAACCAGTTGGCTGGCTAATTGGATATTATGAGTACGGGCCCTGTCGGCCGCGTCAAATTGAGTTATAAACATGGCTAGTCTGGCATTTATACCACTAAAATCCGCTGGGCTGATGTCTGGCTCGAGGGTCTTAAATTGGAGTTCCAGTTCGTGTTGGTTTAGCGGCAGCATGATTAATTTATGAATGGTGGCGGTATTATCCAGTGTTCTGCCTTTAATACCTTGAAAAAGGGTAATGTTATTTTCGCTAAAAGAAAGCTGAGAATTCTGAGCCGGCACATTGTACTGAGCGGCAAGGCGTTCAAGAATTTCATTTATAGAATCTTTGTTAAAGGACTTAACCAGGGGAAGGTCCTTTTTGTTACGGATGGCACGTGGTAAATCCATCAAGCTGGTGGCTGCCTTCTGGCTATACAGGAAGGCCTTCCTTACCGTAGCATCATAATCTAAAGTGTAATCAATATCCCCATAACAAATATAAGTAGGCTGTCCCTCGGGGTCCACTAACATTAGCAGACTTTCTGGCTTGGGCCAGGGAATAGATTCCTTAAGTTTGTTGACAGCTGCTTGATGGGATAGTCCGCCCAGATTAATGCCTTGCACGGAGATTCCCGGTAACAGACTATCCCGATAATAGTATTGAATAGCAGCACTGGACAGGCTGATGCAAACCCATATTTGAATACCCAAGGCAAGGGTAACCAAGGAGATAAGCCTAATTTTAGTCACGGTTGTTTAGGGTTAACTCCACAAACTTGTCAGCAGTCACAGCTCGGTCCACCATTTGCTGGGTAATCTTGTCACCTTCTTTAGCTATTGTCTGGCCATCATCTGCTATAATATCCAGGGTAACAGTGCGACCAATTAGGTATTGCTTTTGCTTATCCTCAAATATCTTAAGAGGGTCTTCCAGCACGGAAGGTGGTGTTTTTTCGGACTCGGTATTCTCAATGGCTGCTACGATTAACTGGGAAGGATCTTCTGCTAAAGCAACGTCAAAATTTTCTTCCACCACCAGCATGCCTTGACCAAAGGTAACAACAAGGTTAGTCGGAATATAGCCCGTTCTTGAATTGTCTGTGGCGACCCAGCGGCAGGCATGAATTTTACCTGTTTCTTCATCGATAGAAAGCTCATCAATGAGCCCGTTGATTCGACCCTTTTTTGTAATAACCTTAGAGCCGATGACCGCAACTCCCTTGCTGATCAGTTCAAGTGCATTGGGCACAGCAGTAATATTGACAACTTTTGCTTTGGTTTCAGTGGTTAGAGCATCTTCTCCAATACCTAGAACATCCTGGATAGAAATTACCCTTCGTTCCAGATACCACTGTTCGGGTTCGATTATTAGATAGTCCACTGAGCCGGTATTTGGATTAATTACCAATTCTTCTACCTTTCCCAGAGAAGCTACCTCCACAATGCTTAAAACAGGCAAGCCTACAATGTTGCTTTTTAATTTCACATGATTTACTCCTTTCGTGTAATCAGTCTATTAATTTAGAGAGTTGATATAGGCCTCTCTACGTATTGCTTCCGGAACCTGTTCATAGGGAATTTGATGATAGCCTCCGGTGGTTAAGAGGCTGTTCAAACACTGGATAAATCGAAGCTTAGCTTTTAACGGTTCTAATCCCGGGTGTCCTTGAAGGTCCGGATGTGTCATAAAACTTTGGATAATGTCCGAAGCCATTGGATAGAGTCCAATATATTGGTAAAGGGAACTAAGTTCACCGATGGTCAGGTAGAGAATTTCAGATGAAGGGTTATAATTAAAAATTTTATTAAAAGAACGTACCGCCAAGGCGTATTGCTTAAGCCTTACGAAGCGAATACCTTGTGTTAATAGGGATTGCGGGGTTACCTCAATATCAGCAGGCGGTTGCTCCTTAGGTGGCGTTACAACTTCGGAAGTTTCCACGATGTCGATCGGCTCGTGTTTCATCTCGGCTGGTTCATTAGCAGCCGGTATGGTTAATTCGGGCTGTTGGGAGTCAGAATATACCGAAGAAAAAGAAATAGCAGTGTTTGGTTGAGCTAAGGGCTCATTTTGTAAGCAAGGCTGTGGGTCAACTTCTTCTATAGGAGGGATATTGTTGGTTAAATCTTTATGGTTGGTTTCGATTGGGCTAATGCTGTCTTCTTCAGTTGTTGCGTCCACTGTCTCCGGTGAGGGGTCTAGCTGACAAGGCTCAGACTCCACGGAAGCTGTGCGATGCTGCGGTAACCTCTTGGCAATAAAGAAACTACTTAATAACATGAGCAAGCCTAAGCAAACCACCGTTTTCCAAAGGGGTAGTTCTGCTTGTAGCCTAGGATAAAGCATCCCCAATAGAAAGACCGCGAAGGACACTTTAAGCGCCAATAGCTTGGTAAATACCTTTTTATTAATAAAATATAGGGCAAGGGAGAGGGTTACAAGGGTAAGGTAATAAACCCACATTTTAATCCTCCAAAATTAGTTATAAAATACCGCTTTTAGTCGTAAAAATGCAATGCAGTAAATTACGTCGTCTTATACACTAAGTCCTTTTCAGTTAAAATAAATGAGAATATAGTCCTTGGTTTTATAGGACATAAGACTTAATTTAGGACTCGTCGGAACATGATAAAATAGTGCCAAGATGGGATTGATGTTAATGAATGAAAAAGAAAAGGCTTTGTTGCAAGCTGAACTGAAAAGGGTAAAGTTTAGAATTCAGATACTTAAGATCATAGAGGACAAGCTTAGAGAAATGAGCGGTTTGGCCGAGCAGGCGGCCGGCAATGAGCTCAGTCAAGAGGAGATCGTTGTTATTCAATCTCGTATGAACGAGTTAATAAGTGAAATAGATATATTAGAAAAAATAAAGGAGCCTGAGGTATTTAATTAAGTTCATGCTGGCTAAGGCGAGAAGGTACCCGGTACCCCTAAAATTCGACAACAATGACTTTGGCAGGTGTCGAATTTGAAAACTTCCGAGGAAGTCCGAGGGGATATAACCCTGACAATGCAAGAGATAGGAGAACTTATCGAATGCTACGGACTCAATTGGCACCGTTCGATGTTGAGCGGGATTTACTTAAATGGCAATATCAAAGTGTCGGTTAGGTGGGAGTTACCCTATTAATGCGACACAACTGAGAATAGGTTGTACTGAACAGTAGCAATAGATGGTTTATGTGCAGCAAAGATTTATTTTTTTAATGTTTTGCGAGACATGCCATACATTAGTTCAATTGTGTGACAGAAAAGGGTGTTATGCTATGCCAGTAAATTCATTTGAGAACTATCCTATGACTTGGAAACCTGTCATAGACAGAACCATTAAACCGCTATATCTTTCTCTGGCAAATCAACTGGAACAGGATATTATAAAGGGTTCGATACTTCCGGGAACTAAATTACCACCCTATAGAGAACTGGCGGATTTCTTGGATATAAATGTCAGCACGGTTGCAAAGGCTTTCAAAGTGTGCCTGCTAAAAGGGTTATTAAGTACAACCGTTGGTAGCGGTACATTTGTTTCCTTTGATGCCCTATCCAATGCCTATCTGCTTGCCGAAGGCAGACCAAAGAATTTAATTGAGATGGGTGCTACTATACCTGAGCCATCCTCTTATGAGCCACTTATGCTACTATTCAAAAATATGATGAACGAATCTGATTTTGCAAAATGGTTCAGTTATAGCAGGCCGAATGATGTGCTTTGGCAGAAAGATGCTGCTGTAAAACTTATGGGAAAAGGTGGGTACATTACAGATATTGAGACGATTTTATTTGCTAATGGTGGTCAAAATGCAATTACCGCAATCCTGGCTGGTCTCTGCAAGCATGGAGATAAGATTGGTACGGATCCGCATACTTACCCTGGCCTAAAAACCACTGCTGGCATGTTAGGTATTCAATTAGTACCGATTAAACATACAGACGGAGAAATGGATGAGCATGCCCTTATTAATGCCTGCAAAAATGAAAACCTGAAAGGTATTTATCTAATACCAGATAATCAAAATCCAACAACCCATAAAATGTCACTTGTGCGCAGAAAGGCATTGGCCCAAACTGCAAAAGAATATAATATTTTCATAATTGAGGATGCTGCTTATCATCTGATGTGTGAAAAGCCAATACCGGCAGTGGCATCTTTTGCACCAGAGCAGACAATCTATATTGCCAGCCTTTCAAAAACAATTGGTCCTGGCCTTCGATTAGCTTATGTATCGGTTCCCAAACAGTATAAAAAACCTCTGTCTAATGCCCTTTATAACCTGAATATTTCTATTTCACCGTTAATGGCAGAATTAGCTGCTCGCATGATTGTTTCCAGGAATATTGACACCATCATCGACAGCCATCGCAAAAACACCATTCTAAGAAATCAATTGGTCAATGCCTATCTATCAGAATATGATTGCCGGGGTGAAAACACCTGTATATTCCGCTGGTTGATACTACCGACCAAAATATCAGGTGCAGGTTTTGAAAGACTAGCTTTGGAGCATGGTGTTCAGGTATATGCTGCCGAGCGATTTATTGTTGGAAAAAGTATACCGGAAAAAGCAGTTCGTATCTCTGTCTGTGCACCTGAAACCATAGAAGAATTAGAGCAAGGCCTAAAGGTTTTACAGAGGCTGTTGGATTCGCTTCACTCGTAATCAGTAAATTGTACGCCACACAATAAAACGATTGTGTGGCGTATTTTCATGTGCTAACATAATTTTAGAGTTAGAGTATAGGATCTAAAGGGGAATACATCCTTGAAGACTTTTCGTTTTGTCATTAAGCAAATAACACCTTTGTTATTCTCTTATTTTTTTGTCGGCATTGCCTTTGGCATTCTCATAAACGATGTGGGATATTCTGCTCTATGGGCTTGCCTAGCTGGAATCTTCATCTATGCAGGTTCGATGCAGATTGTTATGGTTTCGCTTATGAGCGCTGGCGTACCGCTTCACATGGTTGCAATAATGACATTCTTCATAAATGCAAGACACATTTTTTACGGTATTGGATTTGTTGATAGGTTTCGCAAGATGGGATGGAAGTACCCCTATATGGTTTTAACATTAACCGATGAAACATATTCCGTGCTTTGCTCTATCAAATATCCTGATAACATGGATGAACAAAAAGTAGACTTTTATATTGCCCTAACCTGCCATTTATTATGGATTTTCAGTTGCACAGCTGGAGCTTTAATTGGTCAGATGATAACTGTAGATATGACAGGGATTGAATTTTCTGCTACCGCATTTTTTGTCGTGGTTTGTGTTAATCAATGGCGTCAGTTTAATTCTCACATCCCTGCTGTTGCAGGCCTTGCCAGTGCCGTTGTCTTCTATATGCTGTTGGGCGCAGACAGTTTTTTGCTTCCGGCATTATCGGTCAGTATGATTGTACTTATCATTATGAAGGATACGATAAACCAGCAAATGGGAGGGATGAAATATAACCATTGATTTTGGCTATTCTGTAGCAACCCTGATTGTAGTAGCAATTGTAACAGCGTTCACCCGGGCTATACCGTACCTTTTATTTGGTGGAAAGAAAGAACTCCCGACAACTGTCAAATATCTAGGGAACGTATTACCTGCCTCGATTATGATTATTTTAGTGGTCTACTGTCTGAGAAAAATTGACCTTACATCTTTCCCCTTTGGGCTCCCTGAATTATTTTCGGTTGCAATTGTGATAGTAGCTCAAGTCACAAAAAATAATACGTTTCTTAGTATCTTACTCGGTACAGCATGTTATATGATTTTGATTCGCACCGTGTTTTCGGTATGAAGTAAAAATCCATAAAATAGAATCAAACAGTATGAAGAAAAGGCAAGGCCTCAGTCAGAGTGGCTGCGTATTATTTATATTTGCACAAAACATACCTGGTGCGCACGGGCTAAAAAATGTGCAGTAAATAAAAGCAGGGCAACTTTTATACTTTCCCTGCTTGCCTCATACAAAAACTGGAGGACAGGATTATTTTATTTCCCGAGGATATAATCCAATCTCCTTTTTTAAAGCATAATAACTATCCCTAGCTTCTTGAGAGAACTGATGAAACTTTATTAGTTTTTCACATTGCTGTTCATCACAAAGCGCGCAGTTCTCCAACCCGCTACTACTACAGCACTGTTTGATATCACAAGTCTGACAAAAGCGGATTTGTCTACCTCCCACAGTTAAACATCCGTCGCAGTTGATATCTTCAGGCTTCAGGTCAAACCCGTACTTCTCTGCGTACAATATAGCAGTTTTCTGTCTTGCAACATCATCATTATTCTTAGTAGCTAGAAACGTAGGGCAGTTAGAGCAGATAAGTCCGCAGCGAGCTATCATTCTAGGCATAAGCTTTCTCTCCTTTCCTATAAGATTAATTAATTTGATAATACTATGAATGTTATATAAATGTAATTAGTTAACTTAAAAAACTAGTGAACATTTCATACCTGGTGCACAATAGCTAAATAATATACATCATATATTAAGCTAACCGATACAAGACTATTTATCTTATTCAACTTACAGTTGAATCTTCAAAAAAATCAACTTTTAGGTTATTGTTAGCCCGATATCTAAAGCATTAAAATTTCATTTAGGGGGTGTAAAATATTGAAAGATAAATTTGCAAAAAATATTAACCGATACCGAAAAGAAAAAGGGCTAACTCAAGAAGGACTTGCAGAAAAACTTGGAATTACCTATCAAGCAGTTTCCAAGTGGGAAAATGCACAGGCAATGCCTGATATTACATTGCTACCAGAAATATCTAAGGTCTTAGAAGTCAGCGTTGATAAATTACTAGGATATATATCATATGATAAACAAGTTACTATATATGAAGAAGAATATGCAATCCCGGGATATTATTGGGGGGTCAAACCCAATTCGGCATGTTACCAAGTACTTGAGTTAATGCCACCAACCAGGCATTTAACGATATTAGATATTGGGGGTGGTGAAGGTAAAGACTCTGTTTTTTTTGCAAGAAATGGATATGATGTTACAACATTTGATATTTCTGATATAGGTATCGAAAAAACCAAGAGACTTGCTGATATGGTTGGGGTCAATGTAAAGGTATTTAAGGCAGATGTTTTGGATTTTCGATTGACTTCAAATTTTGATATCCTTTTTTCAAGTGGGGTTTTACATTATATAAATCCACGATACCGAGAAGAAATATTTGAAAATTATAAGAAATATACAAACAAAAATGGGATGCACTTTTTTAATGTGTTTGTTCAAAAACCTTTTATAGACCCACCTCCTGAAAAAGAACCGAATGCATACGTCTGGAGGTCTGGGGAATTGTTATCTTATTACCATGACTGGATTATAGAGAGTTGCTCCGAAGTAATTCTTGATTGTAATTCGTCAGGAATACCACATCAACATGCAATGAGTATAGTAATTACAAAAAACCCAAACTAGAAAACTGTTCGCATTCGAGTAATGGATAAGTGGTCGTTCTGATGAATATAACATTAAATAATGAGTAAGACAGAAAGTAACATATAGAAGTCAGTCCCCAGTTTGAGGGACGCCTTCCTGTATTTTTCTGCGTTATGTAATTGGCGCGTTTTATCACACTAACGGGTAGGATGTGCATTGAATCAATCCAAATTGACAGGTCAAATTCGGTAATTTTACAAACTAACCCAAATTATTTTATATTCACAGATGTACAGTTGCTAACACATTATTTTCTGCATTATTTAGGCCAACCTCCTTCCGGGGCATTGTCTCATAATTATCGGGAAGTTGAAATGCGGCTCCTAATTGACGCTTACATATCAAGCTGCCTTGTCCCTGGCGTAGCTGCGATCGGGGGTGGGGTGTAAAAAAACTTATATGAATTTGCTTACAGATCACTTATGAAGGATAATAGTATTATCCCCGAGAGGTTTGGTTAGAAATAGCAACAGCAATAGGAGTGTAGAACATGAGAAGAAAAGACCGAGAAATAAAAAGCCTTAGCGAAATTATCGAGGTTATGAAATCGTGCGATGTTTGCCATGTAGCATTTTTTGATGATGAATACCCGTATGTAGTGCCGATGAATTTTGGTATTCAGGTGAATGGCAGTGATGTAACTCTGTACTTTCATGGTGCTAAAATAGGCAAAAAGCATGATTTAATAAAGAAAAATAATAAAGTTGCTTTCGTGATGGAATGTACACATGGAATTGTAACTGGGAAACAAGTTGGTGCTTGTGAGTGTACGATGGAATTTGAAAGCGTTATGGGTACAGGCGTAATAGACTATTTGGATGATGATCATCAAAAGGTCGAAGCATTGTACACATTGCTGGAACACTATAATGTGTCCGAGGGTCCAGAATATCATTTTCATAATGAGGTTGTACCAAGAACGACCGTGCTTCGTTTAAAAGTTCACAGTTTGACAGGTAAGATAAGAAATGTTGTGAAACAGGCAGTTATAGGATCGTGAGTAAACTATATTTGAGGTGATAATAGCCACGACTTAACCTGCCAAGTCGTGGCTATTTTATGTTTACATACTTTATTTATCGTCAATTTTGAGTCCCCGTACAAAAGTTAGTCTAAACTCAGGGGTTAATGTGATAGGTTTCTAAACTGGAAGTAACTTGTGTGCCCTCTGAAAAGAACTCTCTTTTAACAAGGCCAACATCTTGCTTAAAATACTCAAAAATAGTGGAGTTTTCTTGTGTTACTTTCACTTTGATACAGTTGGTAAATGACCCGGCTGGGGTTTCCACTGTAGCATTAATACTTACGATTTCCCTGTTCCCATGGGGCACGTCCCATTTTGTGCCTACTGACAGAGGGAGTTTCAGGATAATTGTATGATCATTTGGCTCTTGATTGATAACGTTCGTATCTTCATAGGCTTCGCCCTGAAAATAGATGCGGCTGATCTCTTGATCGGTTACTTGTAAAACAGAAATACTTACGGTGCCACCGTTATCTTCACGCAGCTGGGCTTTATTGTCCTGCAAAAATAATACTTCCCGGCTAAAGGAGGCATACTCATTTCCTTCACCCTGGTATTCCCAGGTGCTTCCTTTGGTCATGGGAAAGAAATCCCTAAGATTTTTACTTTCACTAGGGGAAACAAAAATGGGAGCTACCCGATATAGATAAAAAAGGGCAAGCAATAGAATGAAAAACCAGGTTAATTTGCTTCTCATAATTTTTTTCAACATAATGGTTCTACCTCCCTATTGAATAAATTGCATATTTATGTAAATATTTTATCATTAACCAGGTAAAAAGTTAAATATTGGACTCATTATCGTTGGTGGGCACGTGGTAGTATAATGAGGAATTAGAAGGGATACCGGACGAGGTATTAGCTGGTAACAGATTGTATTCTTCAGTCGTATAACCCAGAAAGGAAATAAACGATGACCCAAAAGGTACTGATAAAGTTAAACCAGGTAAGCAAAACCTATACGATGGGTGAAATAAAAGTCACAGCCTTGAAAGAGACCACGATGGAGATATATGAGGGTGAGATACTGGTCATCTTAGGGCCAAGTGGTTCTGGTAAAAGTACCTTGTTAAATATTTTAGGGGGTATGGACTTACCTAGCACTGGTGAAGTCTTTTTTAGGGATTTGAATTTAAGCCAAGCCGGAGATGAAACTTTAACGAAGTACCGGCGGAATGAAATCGGTTTTGTATTTCAGTTCTATAATTTAATACCAGACTTAATGGCCAAGGAGAATGTAGAAATAGCTGCCAACCTGGTGGACAACCCCTTGCCCATAGAAGAGGTCTTACAGGCAGTGGGGCTGGAAGCCAGAGCGGATCACTTTCCATCCCAGCTAAGTGGGGGAGAGCAGCAAAGGGTAGCCATAGCCAGGGCTGCGGTGAAAAACCCTAGGCTGCTACTATGCGATGAACCAACAGGTGCTTTGGATAATCAAACAGGCAGACTAATTTTAAGTTTGTTAGCTAAGTTTAACAGTGATTACGGCAGTACGGTAATAATCGTTACCCACAATTCTGTGCTGGGAGCAATGGCTGATCGAGTTATCCGTATGAGCAGTGGCAGCATTGTAGAAACAACTAAAAATCAAAACCCTGCAGCACCTGAAAGGATTGAATGGTAATGTCCCTACTAGGTAGAAAACTTTGGCGTACCATTTGGCAAACAAAGGGTCAATTCCTGGCAGTGGTGGCAGTTGTTATGGTGGCAATATCATTTTATATTGCTATGACTACGGCATATTTTAACTTAAACAGCTCGAAGGAGACCTTTTACCGGGAAAAAAGTTTTGCCGATTACTATTTTCAGGTGATTAATGCCCCGCAGCAAATAACCAAACAAATAGAACTGCTGCCTGGGGTCAACAAAGTAACTGGGCGGATCCAAAAGGATGTACCTATTCTCCTGGTTGATGGACAAAGGGCTACAGCAAGACTAGTTAGTTATCCAACTCCCCTGGACAATCCGGTTAACAGCCTGCAATTGCTGACTGGACGTTTTTTTGAGCAGTACCCCCAAAACGGTGGGGTGGAGGTATTAGTAGATCCACAGTATGCCCTTGGCAATGCCCTTGCCCCAAATGATACGATCAACATTGTAGCTGAAGGAAAAACAGTTTCATTAACAGTAGTAGGAACGGCCACAGGGCCTGAATTTGTTTACCCCATGAAGGATGCTTCATCCCTGTTGCCAGATCCTAAGGCCTTTGGCATAGTTATGCTGCCCCTTAATCAAGCGCAACAGGTGTTAAATTTAAATGGTCAGATTAATCAAATAATTATTACCACCAGCCCGGGCACGGATGAGAAGGAGCTAAAGGAACAAGTAGAAAGCATACTTAAACCCTATGGCAACCTTGCAAGCTATTCGCGTGAAGACCAGTTAAGTCATGCTGTGCTGCAGGCCGAGCTGGATGGCATAAAGGTATCTGCACTCTTAATGCCTACGATTTTTTTAGCAATGGCGGCTTCGATACAGTTTATTATTTTAGGGCGAATGATTAAATCCCAACGTCTGCAAATAGGCGTGATGAAGGCCTTAGGCTACAGCAGCTATCAAATAATACTTTATTATTCAAGCTATGCTATAATCGTGGGACTTGCCGGAGCATTACTGGGTACATTCTTTGGTTTAATATTAGCCTCCGGGATTTCTATACAATTTGCCAAGTATTTCAATCTGCCAGAAGCCATTGGAGGAACGAATATCAAAGCCATTGCTTACGGTTTTATTCTTAGCCTGACAACCGGTGCACTGGCAGGAATCATTGCTTCCCGAAGGGTTATCAAGATTCAACCAGCAGAAGCAATGAGACCGGAACCACCCAAAGGCGGTGCTAAGATTTTTCTTGAGCATTGGGATTGGTTGTGGCGAAGATTGGGCCCCACCTGGAAAATGAGTATTAGAACGATTTTTCGTAATCCTGAGCGTTTTAGCATTACCTTGGTCGGGATAGTCTTTGCCATAGGGATACTGGTGGTAGCCATGTTTACCAAAGATTCGATTGATTATATGCTAACTAAACATTATGGTGAGGAACAACGGTATGATTATATAATTCGATTTGTAAATCCCTTAAAGGAAGGTGAATTATTAAATATCTCTAGGCTGGAGGGCGTTAGGAAAGTTGAACCCTTCTTAGAGGTGCCTGTTAAAATGCATGATCAAGGTCGTTCGGAAGAGGAGCTTCTGCTGGGCTTACCTATAAAATTAAGCCTTAAGAAATTGGTTGGCGATGGCGGACAACCCTTATCGCTGCATCAAGAAGGCATTTTGATAAGTCAAAGAACCGCAGCCAAATTAGGTTTGGGGGTAGGGGATCAGGTGTTGCTAGAAACCTTACTGGGCAAGGGCAGCTCCTATCAGGCCAGGATAAAGATTGTGGGCATTAATCGCCAGTTCATTGGTAACGGTTCTTATATCTCTCTAAGCCAGTTGAACAAAATTATCAATGAGCATCAAGTGGTTTCCGGTGCCATGCTTAAAGTTGATTCTAATTATTCCGACAATATTGAAGAGCGATTAAGTGCGATGAAGGGTATTTCCTTTATTTCCAGTCTGCAAAAGGAATTAGACGGTTTTAATAAAAACATGGAGAGCATGATTTACTCTGTATCTTTATTGGTGGCCTTTGCGATCGTATTGGGCTTTGCTATCATCTATAACTCCGCTATGGTTAGTTTTGCCGAGCGGAAAAGGGAATTTGCCTCCTTAAGGGTGTTGGGCTTTAGGACCCAGGACGTTTCCGGCTTAGTGTTTAAGGAAATTCTCTTGCAGTCTTTATTGGGTATCGTTTTAGGCCTACCCTTTGGTCGCCTGATGGCCCAAGGGTATGTGAAAGCAATCAATACCGACCTTTATAGTCTGCCGGTGGTGGTCTATCCCTCAACCTATCTGTACTCAATAATGGGCGGTATATTTTTTATCCTTGCGGCTTACCTGTTCGTTGTCAGAGGTGTTAAGCGATTAGATATAGTAGAATCGCTAAAGAACAGGGAATAATGGAGGTATTTTTATGAAGGGCAAAAAGAGGTTTTTTTTAGGAGCCGGGCTTGTCATACTGATGATATTATCGGGGTTAGCTCTTAGCTATGGTGGCATAGAAGTCGAAACAGTGCAAATAGCAAAGGGCGAAATCAGACAAACCGTGGAAGAGATTGGCTATGTGCAGCCATCAACAGAGTTTAACCTCTATACCACCCAGAGTGCGAGGGTTGTAAAAGTACCTGTTAAATCGGGCCAAGCTGTGACCAAAGACCAACCCCTAGTATTTCTGGAAAACTTGGATCTGGCAGCACAATTAACCGATCTGCATGCCCAATTAGCACAGGCCGCAACTGCTGTTAATACTGCTAAAGTAGCCCAGCAGCGGGCTCAACTGGTACTACAGGACGCCCAGGGGGATCTTGCCAGATCGGAAGAATTATTTAACGCCGGGGCGGCAACCAAAGTAGAATTGGAAAAGGCCAAATTGCTGGTGGATACCAGTAACCAAAATGTCGAGGAGGCAAATTCCCAGTTGGAAAGTGCGTTAGTCGTGCATGCCGGGCTTAACCAGTCCTTGCAACAGCTAAATGCTAAGGAGCAGCAGTTAGTTGTAAAAAGCCCCATCAAGGGAACACTGTTGGCGATACCGGCAGAACAAGAGCAGGTGTTAAGCCAAGGTGCTTTACTAGCCACAGTGGCGGTGGCTGGACAATTAGAAATCAAGGCAGATATTTTGGGTGATGACCTGAGGGATATTAAGTTAGGCCAAAATGTTGTTATCACAGCTCCGGTGCTGGGACAAAAGGTGCTGGAGGGTCAAGTAAAAGAAATTTACCCCCGTGCAGAAGAGAAGGAATCTGCCCTAGGGATTACCCAACGCCGGGTACCAGTAATCATTACATTGCCGGATGCTTCCTTATTAAAACCGGGCTATGAAGTTAAGGCAGCCATAGAAACGGACAAAAGGCAAAATACTGTACTGGTACCAATAGAAGCTGTCCGTACAACAACTGACGGTCAAAAGCAGGTTATGATTGTAGTAAATAATCGAGTAAAATATCGCAGCATTCGTACGGGAATTAGCGATAAAAACAATTTACAAGTAATAGAGGGTCTAGCAATAGGGGATATCGTTATAAAGGACGGCAGTTTAGACTTAAAAGAGAGCGCGAAGGTAAGATGATAAAGTACTATTGTTTTTAGTAATAACCGAAATGTTCCAGGTCAAGAATCGCCAACGGATTCTTCTCAATCTGGGTCGCTTGGAGGAGTTGCAAGGAAGGTCAAATTGACCCCAGGTGGGTGACAAGGGACATCCCGAAAGCACCGGGACAAACCGACATAGAGTAGGGGATGAAAGAGCCCACGATGGCTGGTAAGCCGTTATCGTGGGCAAGTCTTATATGCATATTTTCTATTTTGCTTTATAAGTTAGTCATGTAAAATAGCAACTGCCCGAACAGGTGCTCCATCGGAATTGTTATATTTTATTGGAAGAGCACAAAATGTAAATAATTCATCTCCAACCTGTCCTAAACAAGTTAAATTTTCAATGATAACGATATCCGTTTCAGCAAATAGTTTTCGATGAATTGTCAAGTTTTCATCAAAAATAGGGTCAATACCGATTACATCTAAACCAACGCCCTTTTTTTTAGTGCGAATTAGATATTCAGCCACATCTTCTGTAATAAACGGATAATCTCCAAAATAAGCACTTGTTCCCCAATATCTGTCCCAACCCGTATAGAACAAAATAAATTCCGCTTGATTAGCTTTTTCTTTGATAGGCTCAATATAGCTCATGGTAATCCGTTGGCCTTCTTGTAAGTTACTGCAATTTATGACTAAACCCACTCCGATAAATTGTTCTGCTGAGAATGAATCTAAGGTAGTTTTTTCAGCAAATAAATGTGCCGGTGCATCCATATGCGTTCCCGTATGAGAAAACATGGTTAATAAAGTTTCTCTAAAACCGTTTTTCTCATATGTATTGGCAACCTCTAATTTTGGTCTATCTGTGCCTGGGTAGACGGGCATATTTTCATAAATAGTGTGAGTGAGGTCGATTACTCGCATAAAATTTCCCCCGCTGATGGTGATGCATTACCAATATAGGTTCTTCTCAAATAAGGACCTTGCCTTATTGTTTTTTAAATTTCTTACTAACATACTGTTTAGCTGCTTCCGATAACATCTCTTCCCATGATGAAAAGTCACTAAATTTTACTACATGAGAATCAATTTCTGCATCAGGGATAGACTTAAGGTCTTCATGTGAGTTGACTTGAAAGCCACCTGCAGTTAGGAAATCATTAAAAGAATTATACTTTGTATGCTTTTCCATAAAATCAGATGTAAAGACATCGGAAAAGGGTACTAAACTTTCACTCAAAATACTCAACCCTCTCTATCGATAATATACATTACGTATTATCATTTTTCTACAAAGAGAGGATGTTCCCTTTAACGAATAATGTCGAAAGATAAATATATAGAAATGGGAAAGTAGTAACAATCATAATTATTACCCCTTGTTAAATGCTAACAAACTGTGTTAAGATAACAAATGTCGCCGCAAGGTGACAAACAAAAATTACCACTTGCAACCAACGCAGAAAAAGTGGTAAGATATGATTCCACCGCCGATAAGGCAGTGAACAAACTACCAAAAACTTGCACTTGATTAAACAGTGAAAGCCATGGTAAGATAAGCTTCCGGTCGCGAGATCGGGACAAGCAAAATCGGTCTTTGAAAACTAAACAGCAGATGATGGATGAAAAACAGGTCAAGTCAAAAGTCATCGTTAAGATGAAACTAAGACGACCA
>NZ_JBAIYV010000015.1:0-6127 GCF_036763075.1 Desulfotomaculum sp. 1211_IL3151
AGAAACATGAATAGAGTTATTGTCACTAACGAGTCAATGTACGATGATGATTCCCTACAATCCATCAAGGAAATGGAAAACCTTGAACTGATTAAGGCCATTCTAGAGTACAGCAAAAACCTTGAGGTTATGGTACTCGAACTAAGGCGGGAAGTAAATGACCCTACCCCTCCCGGTGATCCCAAGCCATAAGAGGATATTCACAGTGATATTTGCGAATCGTTTGATGACTATCCCGCCTATCAAAAACTCAGAGAAACATTTGAGTGTGAATAACCTTCATAGAATATGAGGTAGCCTGTGGAGCAAAACATCAGAACTATCGAATGCTTCCACAGGCTACCTTATAGTCTAAAGTGGCTCAGCTTTTTTCCAGCGTTTCCACCATAATGGATCACATTTTTCCTGGCGTTAGTGGCTCAACTTTTTTCTGGCGACTGGCTCAGTTTTTTCTTGACAATCGCACCATTATAGACAATAGGTACCCATCCAAAAGGAAGAAAGAAATAAATATATTAATTGTATAATAGAATTTTATCATCCAAAATTTGAGAACGTTTGAAAACTATGTCGAAATCATTAAACAACGGTTTTTATTTCTATTTATACATTCATAAGTTAACAAACAATAAATAACCTCCATCTGAATAGGAGGTCATTTTCAACTTACTTATGCTAATAATTGTTTCTTAGTACCTAACTTTGTTTACTAGTATACAACATCATTTTTTAGTATCGAACTTTATTTTTCAGCATCAGTAATGCAATACGAACTCTTTGTATTAAGCCATTGATGTTTTGCAATTAATAAATTTGGGTTAATTAAATTTAGTTGTATTGTCATTGTAGGATTTGGAATTGCTACTCTGGGACAATTTACCATATCACTAACGGCGTTAGTCTCAGAATAGTCCTTTTTAATGAATTCAAACCAACCATAATACTTTTGAACTACATAATGACAGAATGCCCTGCTAATAATTTGTATTGCTGACGGCCACAATTCGTGATTATTACTTACTATTTCTAAGATACCAAAAGTTTCTTTAAATACTCTACTTGTAAGGACTTCAAATAATAATGGATTATATAGTATCGAAAAAAATGGGGGTATTGGACTTTCATTGCTAAAACCAGTGATCTTTGATTTACTATTATCAACTTCGGTCGGATCAGATTTGCATTCTACCTCTTGTCTCAACCGGATATAAGCGACTGCATATGGGCAGGCATTTAAGGTCTGCTTCCGTTTTACGTATGAACTAATACATGTAATATGACCTTTCAATTGAGTCTTTTTTATATGCCTTATTACCGCTTTGTATAACTGATAAAGACAAAGATATGCATAGCGCTCAAAGCTCATCTGACTCAGAATTTTACTTTTAACCTTTAAAATACACTGTTCCTCATCAATAATAATGCTAGAGTAATAATTTATTCGCTTAGTAAACCACCTTGTCGTCGGTATCTCGGGACGGGTATTTATTAATATATTTGAAGTAATTTGCCCAAAATCCCCCTTTCCCTTGGCTGGATAGGTCCCGATACTGAACAACCCGATTTTTAGTAACCCCTTCCCCCGCTTTGTTTCTTTCTTAGGGGAAGTAAGTACTATTAGTTTTGTTAATTGGTCTAATTTAGATTGTTTTAGTGCTATCCAAGCACTTAAATATTTGTCCGCTATGCTAGAGCTTAACCATAAATCAAAACAATTTGTTGTAACAATCTCCCCAGATAGTGGAGCACCACATTTACAGTGAAATGGCTTAACACAAGTATCGTGGCTTAATTCATATCGTGTATAACCCCCACATTGACCGCATTGAAACTTTAGTGCTATTTCATGTATAGGGCAATTATTTAAAGGGATAAATTGGTGAAAAACACTATGATAGCCAGACTTCAAGCATTCTGGGCAATAACTTAATTGTTCTCGAATATAAAAGTTATTAAAACTACCCTGATTTAGTGGTAAGATAAAATGATTAATTAATAAATGAGTACTATCAAAAATAGCTGTTCCGAAAGTTGCTACAAGTTTTTCATGGGATAATCCATTTAAATCTATGAGGTTCCGATAGATTCTTTTATAAACATGAGTGTTAGCTTCATTGGTACCGAAAACAACAAATATATCCTTAGATGTTGCGTAGTTGGCCAATTTAAAGCGTTCAAAAATGCCCCATGGTGAAATGTACTCAGGAGCCCATTCTTTCCGCCAAATTACACTTTGAATCTGCTTTGTAGATGGATAATTAATAATCTTCCCAAGATTCATTCTAGTAAGAAGCCCTCTTTTATCTAAATTTGGTACTATACAATATCCTGGTACATTTCAGCGTGTATATATCCTGAATGCTCCACGGCCTCACGCCAATGTATTTTTCCGAGTTTATCTATATTTTTACCATTAATACCATAGCGCTTTAAGCAATATTCAATTGTTAGAGTTACATATTGCATAGGAATTTCTAAAGCTTTCTTAATTCCATTTTCCTGCCGCAACTCTTTAAAGACCTCAAACAGTTCGTGAGCATATAGTTGTAGACGAAACCCGTTTTCAAATAAATCAGGAAAGAAATATCGAGTAAAGGAACAATTACTAGTCTCTGGATATTCAGAGTACTCATCATAGCCTGCCATGCATGTCATTAAATCACTAACTTTTTTGACTCCTTCAAATTTGAAAGTATGTACCATAAACCTCCCTACTATTTGTACCTTCTTAAGCGTCATAAAAACGGATCGTTGATGCAATAATTCATCTTGGCCTACCAATACGACAGTCATAGATATCCCGTTGTTATCTAATTCGTTGTAAATATCCATTAACCAATCATATTGTATCTGTTGTAATCGTTGAGCTTCGTCAATAATAAGGACTATTCTGTTGGTGCGTGACCATTCGGCTTTCTCTATAAAGAATTTGCTTAGCCTATCACGTTTACTGCTAGCCAATCCGCCAACGATGGCGTGCCCCACATCTTTAAGCATATCTTCAAAAAAATTGACTTCGGAAGGCGCTCTATACTGCCGACAAGTAGCTGAACATACCGGCAATAGCAAACCGTTCTCGTTTGATAATTCATTTATAAGATATTGAATAGCTCTTGTTTTTCCGAGTCGTGGTCTCCCATGAATAATCCCTCCAGGACACCTAGTATCAACCCAGGTAGTAACTGTGTCGCACAGTTGGTCAATCGCTTTTGTGGCTATCAAATATCTACCCGTTTCAACCGGGTGGGTCTTAGGAGGCAATATTGGCCTTTTATTTTCAATAAATGAATCGAATTGTAATTGAATTGCGTTCAATTTATTACCACCTTATTAAACTTTAATAGATTATTGTTAATAGATTATTGTTTTTGTCCGCCTAGGGCATTCAAGTTGTGAACTATTATTCGTGGCTAAAGTCTTTGGTTTGAAACTTTGCGAAGTCATAATCGGTTCTAGATTAGCATCTGAAAGGACAGTTGAATGAATTTGTTTCGCTTCAATTCTTACCCGTTCTAATTTATTACAGGATGATTTTGTGCTTTTTGCCTTTTTAACCAAATATTCACGATAAACTTCTATAGGATCATCTTCATTACAGAAATAAATTAGCTTTCTGTCTCTTAACCGGTTTATCTCTTTCCTCGTCTTTAGGGAATGAGGTACTAATCCCCATTTACCATTAGCTTGCAAAAGACCAAGTTCGCTTCCATCAGGTAAAAAAGCACGTATTACCCTTAAGTCTTCAACATTAACTACCAGGGTCAGAAATGAACCGATTAATTCGGCACTGCGTGATAACACTTCGTTTCTATAGGTTGCTCCTTCATATAGAATGTAAGGCCTCCTACCGGTTTTTATATTACCGGCAACTTTCCTAGAAACCTGTAGGGTCAAAAATTGAGCTTCTTGTCTCTTATTTTCTGGTACTTTACGTAACAGATTAGGGTCTAGGCGTTGCTGGAGTACCTCAAGCGGTGTTAAATAACATAGACCATCATGAGGAGTTCCATTATAATTTGCAATTAGAACTTCCGTAAGCTCTACAAGATGAGCATATGATATCCGGTACCTTATTGCTTTTCCTTCGGCGTTGTGGCGTCGCGGGTCACTTGGCTTACTTCCAGTGGTGTTTGGTAGACGATGATACCCATTTTCTTCGAGAGTAAGAAATAAACGTTCAATAATACCTCTACGCTCTGGAACCGCAACGGGTCCAGCGTTTATTGAACAGCCGATTGATTTCGTTAATTGTTCAACTACACTTTTAGCGAGATTTGCTTTACCGTTATCATACTTAAACTCATCCCATACTGCCCAACTCGTTTCAGGTATTGCTCCTGATGGGAATCCCCCTGTTTCTGAATATTTTAGCCCATCAATTGTGAATGGCATGCCACTCCATGGCAATATCGCACTACGAATACAAGCTCGAACATCATCAGCAGAATATTCCTTGTTTAAGGCAACGTGATATCCCAATACTGATCTAGAAGCCTTGTCCACAATAACCAATAACCAAATCCTATCCATTATTTTAACTACCGTATCCCCATCGGGAGTTTGAAACTCGATAGCGAATACCGCATCAATTTTATGACCGTCAAATTCAACTGTTTGAAAAGGTCGATGAGTATTAGGTGAATTGGGCACACCTTGACCAGTAACGCGGGCATGTCGGGCAGCTTCTTCTCCATATCTCTTAACTGCTTCATCAAAATATATGTTTTCAATCTTCTTTAGATATCGTTCTAATGAACGTTTTCCTAGGTTTTTAGTATTTAATGGATATTCCGTTGGTTTAATTCCTGCTTTTCTGCATGCGTTTATAAATTGCTTCCATATATCTTTAGGCCTAATAAACCTCTCTAATAGTGAACGATCCTTTCGATTCAGGTATAATTTTTCAATTGTTTCCCTAATAGAAGGATATGTAACAAGCAAATGTTCAAAAGCACCTGCTAAACCTGCTTGATCGGTTTGGGGAATCTTTTTTCTGATATAGGGTTTTAAGTGCTTTTTAGGGATAAGAGCCCTGTAACCCCATATTTTACCCGAATTATCATAATCGAGGCAACGACGAACAAATCTATACAATTCGTCCTTAGAGATGCCTGTCTGAGTGATAATATATTCATTCGAAACACGTCCATCTAAATACATCTCCACAGCTAGCCTTCTTCGGTTGAATCTATCCTGATCTTCAGCTGAAAGTCCGTCAACTAATACTAATGGCCAGCGTTTATAATCAAGATTTTCGGGCATAAATGCCTCTTTCTCTATCATCCATTTAACTGACATTAAGCCATACCTCCATATTATTTCCTATGGGTTGTAAATCAAAATTCGCTTTAATTGTTCCAGATATAAACAATCTTGTTAACGCTCCCATTATACGATTAGAAGGCAAACAAATAGAATCAAACAACCATGATAATTTTATTGGCTCACTACCAATAGCTCTTAATAGTCGTTTGTCATCGGTTTCAACAGTTTCATTGTAATGCCTTAAATATGGTAACAATCTCTTCATATTTGAAAGAAATATCGGATTGCCGCGAACTTCTCTCTCAGTCCGAATTATATAACCATACCCATTTTCTTGGCACCATTGACTTTGGCATTCTATTTGAAGCAAGGTCCGCATATCGGTCTTAGGGCGACTACGGTCTAACTCAAAGGAATATTTTACCTCAACAAATTCTTCCTTTCCACTGCACCATTTAATCCATAGATCAGGAATTGACTCGATTAATTGTCCGTTAATACCTTTCCGAATCCTTAAAGGCTGTTCACAAAAAGTTTCGACCAAAGGGTTCATTTCAGTCAAAACCCAGTTATCAAATTCTAAGTCACTGTAAAGGTGTACAACTCTTTTTAATCTAGGACTAAATGCAAACCATCGATTATTGCCATAGTGTTTTGATTTATTTATGATCGGATTATACACTTACATTTGCCCCTCTATTATCGTATCTCAGTTTGGTAGATGAGTATTCCGGTCTCTCAGAGCCAGTTAATCCGATGCGAAGAGCCACTATTTCCGAATGAGGGAGCCACTAGCTTCAATTGACTAATCCGCTATTGAGAGCCACCTTTTGAGAGTATTACAATTTATCCTGCGGATATT
>NZ_JBAIYV010000013.1:0-71159 GCF_036763075.1 Desulfotomaculum sp. 1211_IL3151
CATCGGAATTACCAGTTGATATACATTCCCGGTTAATGTATAATCTGGCTGTAAAGTGTTGTTCACAACTATATTTTACAACAAAAGACGGCTTCTGGCATTTGCCAGTCGCCGTCTTTTGTTGTTTATTAAGGGGCTGTCTTACTGCGACAGCCCCTTTATTATTGGTTAAAAAGTTTTCCCCCTACATAATTGTTACAGTAAGTATGTCTTGGTGAACATTTGCTGAAATGTTGTGCGCATCTTATACAAACGAGGGAGATTATTAAATATTATTTGATATGATATAATCTCAGAAGGAATAATCCATTTTGCTTTTTCACGCTGCTATCATTTGTGGTCTAAAATGGAGAAACACCGAGGGGGGAAAGATGCTTTCAAGGGAGCAATTGGAAAAAAATCAGGTTTGGTTCTATGCATTAACACTGGTAATAGCAACTGGCGTGGGTTTATTATGGTCTGAATTTGCTACAAAACTCGATCGTACCATTTCATTTGTCCTTGCCATCTTGATGTATGGGATGTTTACGCAAATCCCTTTTTTAGGTTAAAAGAATCTCTGTCAAATCGACGTTTTCTTTATGCTTTGCTTACGATGAATTATATCGTTGTTCCTGTCGTTGTTTGGGGACTGACACGATTTCTTCCAGACGATACAGCACTATTGTTAGGTGTCTTTCTAGTTTTGTTAACGCCTTGCATAGATTATGTTATTGTTTTTACACATCTTGGACAAGGCAACGAAGAACTCGTTCTGGTATCCACACCGCTGCTATTTGTAACACAGATGATTTTGTTACCCGTGTACCTATGGCTCTTTATGGGTACGGAGGCGGTAAAAATCGTCCATGTTGAGCCTTTTCTTGAAGCCTTTTTCGGACTCATTGTTTTTCCGTTATTGTTTGCTCTTCTTACACAATTTTGGGCAGGGAAGCAACAATTAGGGGAACGGTTCCTTGATGCCACGGCATGGCTTCCCGTACCCTTTATGGCGTTAACTCTTTTTGTTATTGTCGCATCTCAAATTAGCAGATTATATCAATTTTTTGATATTATTATTCAGGTCATTCCCGTCTATGCAGCATTTATGGCAATCATACCCATTCTTGCAAGTATTTGTTCGCGTATTTTTAGATTGGATACCAGAGCAGGGCGTGCACTTGTTTTCAGTTCTGGAACCCGCAATTCCCTTGTCGTTCTTGCATTTGCATTGGCTCTACCTGAACCACTAAATGGCTTAGTGTCGGCTGTGATCGTAACACAAACAATTGTGGAACTTGTTGGTGAACTAATTTATGTCCGTGTGGTTCCAAGGGTTTTACTACGGGACACGGAGAAATTTACTTATCATGCTAACGTCGATCGATAGTAGAAAACGGTTTTACTTCGTACCACAAACCACGTTGACAGTGGGGTTCACTGGTTCAAATCCCGTACGTTCCACCATAAAGATATTTAGGGTAGATACAAATTGGTTTTGGTATCTGCCCTTTTTATATTTGTTAAACGATATTTTCTCTTTGCCGGTAGACCCGAGCTTCATTTAACTCCAAGCTTGCCGCCTGTTTGTTGGAAGCCCTATTTTATTATTCTTGTAATCACCCTAGCATTGGAATATAATTTAGTTAAGTTAACTAAATTATATTCCAATGGAGGTTTTATGTTGAAGGAAACGGTTTCCAGCGTAAAGGGGCAAAATAAATCAATTCTTTATAAACTTGGCATGGGGCTTTTAATCCTCTCTTGTATTCTTTGGCTGATTCCGCTCATTGTGCCATTTATGTCACTTCCAACGATGGTAAAGGCAGGCATCATTACAGGCAGTATAATAGTTGCAGAAATTATGTTTTGGAGTGGTGCTTTACTCGTTGGAAAAGAAGTGGTCGCAAAATTTAAAAGGTATTTAAACCCAAAAAATTGGCGAAAAAATCGTGAGGGGAAAAAACATGAAAAATATAGCAGAACAGATCAGTCGAGTGATTGAAGACATATGGATTATATTCGAAAAAAAGGAAAGAGCCTATACCAATTTCAAATTAAATAACCAACAACATGTATTGTTAACAATGATTATGAGGCATCCACACTCTTCACCTACAGAACTAGCTGAAAAAATGGATATAACGAAAAGTGCTATCAGTCAACAGATAGCAAAACTTGAAAAGGGAAACTATGTCATTCGAAAGCGACATACAGAGGATAAACGTACATTTTCAATTGAATTAGGCGAAAAAGGGTTGCTTTATAAAAAAGAAACGGAAGCATTTTATCAACAAGTTTCTGATAAATATTACGCGAATATGTCACCTGTAGAATTGGTAAATACATTATCTACACTTCAAAAATTACGAGAATTACTTGAGTCATGATGATGAAGGCTCACATATAATCCAAGGCAAATCGGCATGAAGTTGAAGTTGTTCTCTTTTCGAGCACACGTAGGGGTAGATACAAATTGTATCTACCCCTTTTTTATATTAGTTTATATGCTTTTTGTACTGTACCTGTTTGATTTTTGCTCTGCCAAATTGAGCAAACCCTGGTAAGGATGGAGGGGAGAAGTCGGAATCGAACCGGACTCCCATCTGGATCGCAGATAGGCCAGCGGATTTGCAGTCCGTGGGAGGAACCTTCCTCATACTCCCCAAATCATTCTATCATAACTATAATTAATACTACAAATTACTTATTTTTATAATATAGCATCCGAACATAGCCTTTGGTTATAGTTCTTCAAAGGTTGAAGGCGACATTTCGTTATTTTTGAGCAGCATGCTTGGTTGAGAAAGATATAATTATCACAAAATAATATTTATATCATTTTAAAAAAATATAGTCAATAGAAAATCATTAATTTTTTTATTAAAAATCTGAGTTATTAAAAGATATACTGGGTGTAACCTGTTTATATTTAGAAATATGGTCTCATTCAGTGGTACATGAAGATTTACATTTTTTCTGGAAGGTACTATAATCTGATTAAGATAAAGTTCTTAAACCGGAAAAGGGGGGTAAATTATGCGTAAATTATTCCAAGAATTTCTAGACTTTGCTGATTTTGCCTTTAGATATCTCCATGTAAATGATGAAGCAAAATAAAAATCAACGCCACCAAAAATGGCGTTGATTTTTATTTTGTCAACAGAATATGGTATTTTTTTGCCGGCTTACTCGCTTAATAATAACTCAGAGTAAATATTACTACATTCGAATTGTCCACTCCTAAGGGACAAAAGTATTAAATAATTAGAATATATAAACATCTTTCTAAAATATTGCACATCTTGAAAAAAGTATTAAAATAAGTCTGTGCAATTGAATAAAAAAACTGGATGATATTTGCGGGAGAGTGGCAGAGATGCCCGCCGAAGGAGTTAAACTCTCAGGTACTTTGATAAAGTGGAACCGTAAATAGACAGAACTCTGGAGAGACCCATTATTGGGCGCCGAAGGTGCAAACAGCCGGGTTTGGCTGTAAATCTCTCAGGCAAAAGGACAGAGGGTGAAAGAAAAAGCAATGGTTTAGTTGTTTTGCTTTTGTTTCCCGTTGTCTGTCTCTCTGGAGTCGAATCATGGATTTGACTCTTTATTTTTTATCACAAAGGGAGATGGGGAAATTGGATTATGTAAAAATTCTTGATCAAGTGGATAGTTTTGTTTGGGGCCCACCCCTATTATTGCTGTTGGTAGGCACAGGAATTTGGCTAACTTTAAGACTTAAGCTTATTCAGTTAACTCGTTTACCAATGGCTTTAAAACTTATTTTTAGGGCGAAAAATGATGGCACCGGCGATATTAGCAGCATAGGGGCCTTGTGTACGGCATTGGCAGCTACTGTGGGTACTGGCAATATTGTAGGTGTGGCCACTGCTGTAGGCACCGGTGGTCCAGGGGCAATCTTTTGGATGTGGATGGCTGCTTTTTTTGGTATGGCCACTAAGTATGCCGAAGGTTTACTGGCGGTCAAATATCGTACCATTGATAAAAATGGTCAAGTTTCCGGTGGTCCCATGTATTACATCGAAAGGGGATTGGGTCGTAAGTATCGCCCCTTGGCCATCATGTTTGCGGCCAGTGGTGTGCTGGTAGCCTTTTTTGGCATTGGTACCTTCCCCCAGGTCAATGCCATTGTAGATACCTGTAAACTATCCTTAGGTATTCCTGTTTACATCACCGCGGCAGTTGTTACTGTGCTGGTTGCTTTGGTTACCATTGGTGGATTAAAAAGTATTTCCCGGGTTGCCACCAAAATTGTACCCTTTATGGCTGTTTTCTACGTTTTAAGTTGTATTTATATCTTAGTTACATTTGCTGACAAGTTACCGGATGCTGTAAATTTGATTATTACCAGTGCCTTTTCTGGTACTGCTGCGGCTGGTGGCTTCCTGGGTGCCTCTATTATGTTGGCCATTCGAAGTGGTGTGGCCAGGGGTGTTTTCTCCAATGAATCAGGTTTGGGTAGTGCCCCCATTGCTGCGGCTGCGGCAAAAACAAAATGGCCTGCGGAACAGGGACTAATATCCATGACGGGTACCTTTATTGATACCATTATCATTTGTACCATGACAGGACTGTCTTTGGTGGTTACTGGCGTTTGGACAGGCGAAGCCAAGGGTGCTGCCATGACCAACGACGCTTTCCTAGCTGCCATTCCTGGCTTTGGGCCAGTGATTTTAACGGTTGGTTTGGTTCTCTTTGCCTTTACCACTATTCTGGGCTGGAATTATTATGGAGAACGCTGCTGTGAGTATCTCTTTGGTGTTAAAAGTATTAAGGCTTATCGCGTAATTTTTATTGGCCTAGTGGCAACCGGTGCCTTTTTGAAACTGGAGGCGATTTGGCTCTTGGCAGATATCGTTAATGGCTTAATGGCTCTGCCAAACCTAATCGCTTTACTCGGTTTAACCGGTGTTATTATCTCAGAAACTAACCGTTATATGGATCATGTAAAGGCCCAACAAACAAAAAATCATTCGGAACCGGCTTAATTCTTATTTAGAAAAGTTTGGCTTGTGCCAAGCCTATCGTGTGAGCGGGATCAATAAAAAGCTTCAGAGAAGACCTCTGGAGCTTTTTGTTGTTCGTCCGGCATGTTTGCCGGGCGATGGGTTGAAAGAAACCCTGTCATCCAACCAGCGGCAAGACAACCTGTAGGCAAGGGCGCTTCTTCTAATAAAGATCTTTCATTTCTTATTTCCTCCACTTTAAGAGCAAGGATGAATTGATGATAACCGCCACAGAACCTACATTATGTACGAGAGCACCGACCACAGGATTAAGTATGCCAGTAATCGCTAATGCAATCGCAGCAAAATTGAGTATCATAGAAGCTGCAAGGTTGATATTAATTGTTTTCATTACCTTTCGTGAAAGCAAGATAAGATGATGGATTTCCCGAATATCATCACCGACCAGGGCAATATCCGCAGCTTCAATGGCTATATCGCTTCCAATGCCGCCCATTGCAATGCCGACTTGGGCAGCTTTGAGGGCCGGCGCGTCGTTAATCCCGTCGCCTACCATGCAAATAGGTTCTCCATTTTCCTGATATTGACGGATAGCAATTAACTTATCTTCCGGCAAGCAGTTTGACCTCACATCTGCAATGCCCGCGATACTCGCAATATGATTAGCGGCTTGTGATGTATCACCCGTAAGAAGAACCGTTTTAGCGCCTGTTGCAGAAATATCTTTAATCGTCTGCGCCGCATCGGGACGAAGTGTATCGGAAAGTGCAATTAAACCAATTAAGCGCGTTTTATCCATTACATAAATAACCGTACTGCCGTCTGCTTTTGCGCCATTTGCCCTTTCTTCAAGCTGTTTTGGTATTTCTAAATCATGGTCTGCAATGAGTGCTTCATTCCCTGCAAAAATTTCATGCCCTTGTACTGTCGCCACAACACCACGTCCCGGCAATAATTGAAATGCTTCCGGTTCTTTTGGAGGGGTGCCGCTTACTTGCCTATAATGAGCAACAATCGCTTTTCCCAGAGGGTGTTCAGAGCGTAGTTCTGCGGATGCCACCATTCCAAGCAAGCGATCGTTATCCATATCAGGTGAACAGCTTTCCACTTGTACCACGGACGGCTTACCGTATGTAAGCGTTCCAGTTTTATCAAATGCAATACACCGTACTTTCGCTAAACGCTCCAATGCGTCCCCTCGACTAACGAGGATACCATATTTTGTTGCATTGCCAATACCCGCCATGATTGCGGTTGGAGTGGCAAGCACCAATGCACAGGGGCAGAAAACAACAAGAATGGTAACGGCACGGATAATTTCATCCGTAAAGTACCATGTAAGTCCTGCCGATACGAGAGCGATAACAACAATCCAGGTTGCCCAACGGTCAGCCATTCCAACTATTTTTGCCTTTCCTGCGTCAGCCGACTCAACAAGCCGTATCATACGTTGCAGGGAACTATCTTCGCCAACTTTTGTTGCGGTCATATCAAAGGTTCCAAATTGGTTAACCGTCCCGCTCTGAACTTCGTCGCCTTCGTTCTTGTCAACCGGAAGTGCTTCACCTGTCATAACCGATTGGTCGATTGAGGTTTGACCTTTTATAATAACACCGTCTACCGCGATTGCTTCCCCGGCTAACACCCGGAGAGTATCACCGACAACAACCTGTTCAGCAGGTATCATACTTTCTTCACCATTTCGCACTACTCTTGCCGTGGTAGGTGATAAATGTACTAACTTTTCAATTCCGGCACGGGCTTTCGCGACTGTCCGTTCTTCCAAAAATGCACCAATCGTCATTATGAAAGCAACTTCACCGGCGGCAAATAGCTCACCTATCACAACCGAAGCGACTAAAGCAATCGACACCAATACGTCAGCCTTTATATCAAACTCGGTGACGAGCCCGACAATCGCTCCCTTAATGATCGGGATACCGCAGAGCAAAATAGCAAGCCATGCCGCATCAATGGGAAGTCCTCCAATATTAAAGAAACTAATAATCAAGGACATCAAAGAAAGACAGAGAAATAGAATAGTCGGCTTTTCATCCTCTCTAAAAAAATCCCTAAAAAAGGCAATCAAAAACATCACTCCTTTTATACCTATGGGGGTATATGTATATTCAACAAAAGCATACCCCTATAGGTATGCTTTTGTCAATAGAAAAAGCAGCCGAAAATCGACTGCTTTAGGAATGTCACTTTTTTACGTCATGCGTGAAAAGTGTTCAACAGCTTTTGCAAACTTGGAAATCGTTTTGTCAGCGTCCCCGTGTTCAATGCCCTCTCGTACACAGTGATTTAAGTGTCCTTCAAGTACAACTTGCCCAACTTTGTGTAAAGCACCTTTGGCAGCATTGATTTGAACAAGTATATCTTCGCATGGGATATCTTCTTCTATCATTTTATCAATGGCTTTTATTTGCCCCATGATTTTATTTAATCTTCTATGAAGATTATCCGTATCCATGCACTGGCGCATAAGCTCACCCCCTTATACCCCTATGGGTATAAGAAGGGTATCATGTTTTGTGCAGTAAGTCAATTTGAAACGGTACTGTTATAATAATTCAAGATATGGAATTGAAATCATACATAGGGTACTTTTTCATATTGTTTCGCTTTCTTCGTAGGAATCATAAAATGACATAGGGTGGCATTTCTATGTCGAACTTTTTCGTAATTTGGATAAAATGATAGCTGTACACACGGTACAGCTTATTTGCAGCCTCAGCCACCTTTACCGATCATTCTAAAGATCACGATAACCACAATAATAATTGCAATGTAGGATGCAATGGAACTAATATCCACGAAACATGCCCCCTCTCTTTTTGGTAGATATTCGCGTCCAGGTGTCCAATTCCTTTTGAACCATATTTAATTTTACCCACACCCTCGTTATAATAATAGCAAAGGCTGTGGGAGGGGATAAGTTTGGATATTAAGTTCATGATCGGCATAGGATTTTTGCTGGTGGCCGCCTTTATTTATTTTACACAGGTTGTCTAAGTGATCTGGAGAAGAAAAAAGGGAGTTGTCATAAACTACTGATCAAAAGTAGTTTGCGACACTCCCTTTTAATATTTTTACTTGCCCTTCTTCACGCCATGCAGTTCAATGCCCAGGAGTTCTTTAATGTCCATGACAACGGGTGTTACCTGTTCCGAGAGTGTCTCCAGTTTCACCAATAATTCTTGAATCTTGGCTACTTTAGCTTCTGCTACTTGAATGGTAGCCTTTGCGTTCCAGCGTAGAAAAAAGGAATTTTGCATCATTTTTATCTGCTGCTTTAGGGACATGATTTCAGCTTCACAAAGTTGTTTTAATTCTTCAACTTCCTTAAACATAAAGAAACACCTTCCTTTTTTTCCATGATATTGGATAATGTAGAAAAAGGTGATGTAATTGGAAAAAGAAATTCCAAAAGAGTTAACAAAAATTTATAAAACAAAAATCTTTAGTGCAGTTACCTAATATACTTTTAAAAAGCCAAAAGAAAAGGGGTGACTTTTTGGCTAGAAAAAGAAAACGTAACAGTAACAGTAAAGGAAATAAGATAAATCCTCGGGTTATTAAAAAAAGGGACTTACTTTTACATAAATCCTCTTCGGATAGGGTCCCAAACCTGCAAGAAGGCCTTGCCCCAGATATCATATTGACCACGAATAAAAAGCGCATCAAGAAACCCTTCAATCGATTTGTTTCTGAAAGTTGCATCACAAATTCTCTAAGCCATGCAGTAACAACTTTTTGTAAAAAGCAGACCTTTGTAAATACCGATCCAGCCTGGCCTGGCCCAGTTCCTGATATTATTGGAGAAAAAACCAAGAGTCGCAGGATGATAAAAACGGGGGTGCCCTTTGTTGACCAGAGTTGTATTACCAATAATCTTTCCCTTCCAGATAATCAAAGTGTGGCTTTTGCCCCAGAAGTACCGGTTAAGCAATATAGCTATATCGAACGGCCAAATTCACCGGATATTTTAGGTCCCACCTATAAAAAACCAAGGCGCAAAAAATCAGATGCGGTTCCCTTTGTACCCAAAAGCTGTACGATTGATATTGAACAGGCCCCTCTTCTGGTAAAGAATATTGAAAATTATGGAAATTTTAGGTGTGAATGGAATAAAGCAAATTCTGATACCATCGCGAAAGTCTGTGAGGAAACAAAAATATGTAAAATAAGTTGGTTACCTCTGGTAGTGGTTGTTTTGCTTATGTTTATATCTATTTTTATGTTTTTAAAGTAAAAAGAAATTATGCTCAATAACTCCAGTGTTAGGATCGATCCATAATTTTTACATGGGATAGCAACATAGAATTCTGCCGATACTGCATGTAGAAGAAGTTATATTTAAAAATTCGCCAAATTTGAACCAGTATACAAAAAAATGCCTCTCATATACTAGTAGTAAAGGAAGGGGTGATAGCGGGGATGAGTCAGTGTCTTTCCATTGGAGCCACCCAGCATATTGACTTATTGAGAGATAAGCTTGGTAAAGAATTTCAATTTAATGAGGATAACAACCTAATCGTAAAGCTTACCGAAAAACCAGCCGGTAATATCACCTTTTTATCCTGTGATTTCAATGGAACCATATGCTGTGGCGGGCCACTGGAAGATCAGGAGTTGTTTAGACATTTTGTAGCAGACATCATTTCTGACCTAATTCTAAATCACTGGGAAAAGGCAATTATTTTGGACATTATCCGGGAAAGTTATTTTTTCTTTAATGAAGATGAGAAAAAAACAATTTTCCAGTATTCCCAGGATTATGCCAATGGATTAAAGGTATTTCCGGGCCGCATGGAACGTTTGGATAGAAAGAATTTTATTATTAAGAGATTGGTAGAGTTTTTGGAACAAAATAACAGCCTGGTCATTGATGGTTTTGTAAGATTTCGCCTGAAAGATTATATTAACGAGATAAAGGAGACGGTTGATCAGGCTGTTGATGATTTTCTGATGGAAAGGGAATATAAAGAATTTATTCAGCTTCTCAAGTATTTCGTAGAAATCCAAGATACCAAGGTGGATGTTGTGAATGTTTTGTTAAACAGAAAAGGTACCTACCAACTTCTTGATCAAAAACATGAACCAATTGATAGTGAATTTTTAGAGGGTTTTATTCTTGATGTTATGGACAATGAAATTAATTATGAAGACTTACTTATCAGTGCCCTTATTACCATCGCTCCTAATAAAATAGTATTTCATTGTGGAAGCCATCTAAAACCCCAAACTACGATCGATACGATCAAGCATGTTTTCGAGGGAAGGGTAAATGAATGTACCGGCTGTAAATTATGCCAAAACCAGCAGCAATAAAACCGTCAACAGGCGGTTTTTTTGTTTACTTAGACCAACACATTTGATGGTATCACGGATAAATAAAAATTCATTATAAAATGTATTGTTATAAAGGGTATGGTACGTTAGGTACTTTAAAGGAGAAATTTGGTTAACAAAATTTGTCGAAATCAAGAGGAGTAATTTGATTCTTATAGAAAGGTATAACTGGAAAACAATTCAACACATTAAAAAAGTAACAACGAAGGATGAACAAAGAAATGAAAAGAACCATACTTACCATCGTTCTAATTTTTGCCTTTATGAACGCTGCCTATGCTAGTATTCCGACTCCGTCCAGTTTAATCGATTATAACCAGCATGATTTAGGAAGCACCATTAACTTTGAGGGCAATCCGGCCGTATTTTTAAAAACACTGTCCAATAAATTTAAATCAGAACAGCCCAAAGGCTCTAGAACTTTGATATTTAGCGATTTCCCTGAATACATTGATAAGCCGGGCATCTCGTACCAGGATAACATTTATCCCTTTAAAAATAATGGCAGGTTCAGGGTCTTTGATTACCATGTTAATAGTTCTACAAAGCCTCTGTATTTTTCGATTCTATTAACGAATAAAAATGATCACCCTGTGACCGTGCAAATTGAAAAAATGGCGGTTGCCGGGCCTTCTATGAATTATATGGCTGCAGGAAAAGATGCGGTGCAGTCATGGCTTAATTCAAGCGTAGATAAAACCCTGGTAATAGAACCTTGGCAAACGGTATTTTTGGCCGAACCTGTTTGCCTAAAGAAGGATCAATTGGTGAACTTTATCTACGACGCAACGGCCAGTGATACAGTACAGGTATCCACCGTAACAAGATCGGATGAAAAAGCTTCGCTAAAGGGCCTGCCCATATTAGTCAAAAAAACCAACCCGGGTGAGAAAGCACCCACTATTTTACGGGGGACTTTTGATACAGCAGATTACTATCATACTTATGTAATTGGCTTGGATGGACGGGCTTATACCGCAGTTGGCGTAGCGGGAAAGGCGGACTACTTACAAGGCTATTCCGCAGTGGATCGTAAGAAAGTAGTGAACTATGGGAACTATGGCGTTTTGTATCACACAAGCTTTAAATTAATTCCGTACTTACAGACGCCTGGGGCAATTGTGATTAATTCCCGAGGTGGCGGTTTCGGTACCGCTGCTAGTATTAAAATTAATGGGAAGTTGGTTAAGCCAGGATTTATCGGTCCCACAGAGACTACAGCCATTGGCCTGAATACTGTAAAACAAGGAATTCTTGTTTACAAGGAAGATATCAAGAATAGTGATGAGATTACAATAAATTGGATGCCGGCAGGTGGAACGAACTTGCCTGTGAATTTTATCGTGCAACCTTATCAAGCTGTGACAACGATGGAAAATGAGTAATCTGTAAATCTATTGCACCTTACCGGGCATTTTGATATAGTTATGTCGTTAATTGACGAATGGAGGTCATGTAAGGTGCAGTGGTGGACGATGCTATTAATCCCCGTTATAGGTGCCTTTATTGGTTGGGTTACCAACCTAATTGCCGTTAAGGCTATATTTAAACCCTATGAGCCGATTCATATTATAGGTTCCTTTTCAATTCAAGGAGTTGTTCCCAAAAGAAGGCAGGAGTTGGCCAGAAGCATCGGTGAAGTGGTGGAGAAGGAACTACTGAATGTAACGGACCTGATCAACCAAATGAAATCGCCGGAAGTTCTTAGTCGGATTGTTGACACTGCCAGTGAGTCCATCCGTAATATGGTGGTAGATAAGATACCTGTTTGGGTTCCCGTCACCATTCGAACCGTTATCTTGGAAATGATGGGGGACATGCTGCATAAACAAATGCCCCAGGTAATCGAGCAAATAGTGGATCAGGCCGGAGGAAGTGTGGCAGAAAAGGTTAAAATTGCCCAACTGGTTGAAGATAGAATGAATGCTTATGATATTCGGCATTTGGAGAAAATAATAGTAGACGTTGCCTCCCGGGAACTAAAACATATCGAAATCATTGGTGGTGTTTTGGGTTTCGTTATTGGTCTTGTGCAGGTTGCGGTGGTTTATCTGTCTGCTTGACATTTGTGCCCGGTAAATCTATAATTAACCCGTAAATAGTATGTGCTGTGATAAGGAAAAGTAGGACAGTATGTTCGCCCAGAGAGGAAGACCCAGGCTGCAAGTACTTCCCGATACCTCTGTCTGAAAGACCACCTTGGAGCTGTTTGCTGAACCTTAGTAAGCAAACCGGTTTGACACCGTTATCATCCTTTGAGGTGGGAGTCTATGGCTCCAACCAGGGTGGAACCGCGGAGATAACCCCGTCCCTGAGTAATCAGAGACGGGGTTTTTTTATATTTACTACCGAAAGGAGAAACACCATGATAAAAGTAACACTTAAGGACGGTTCCGTCAGAGAGTATCCCGTAGGAAGTACAGTAATGGGAGTTGCTAAAAGTATCAGCCAGGGGCTGGCCAGGGAGGTCTTGGCCGGTAAGGTTAATGGCAAGGTTGTGGATGTTGACCATCCCCTAAATGAAGACGCTGCCTTAGAACTATTGACCTTTAATGACGAAGAGGGAAGAAATGTCTATCGGCATAGTACTGCCCACGTATTGGCCCAGGCTGTGAAAAGATTATTTCCCAATGCCAAACTGGCCATTGGCCCGGCCATTCAAGATGGCTACTACTATGACTTTGATATGGAGCAACCCTTTACCCCGGCCCAGGTAGAGCAGATTGAAGAAGAAATGAATCGCATCATTAAAGAAGATATTCCTTTCCAAAGGGCAGAGCTGTCCCGGGAAGAAGCCCTGGAGCATTTCAAGAAACAGGGTGAAATTTATAAGGTAGAGCTAATTACGGACCTGCCAGAGGATGCTGTGATCTCCTGCTATCATCAGGGGGATTTTAATGATCTATGTGCCGGACCACATGTTCCTTCCACCGGTAAATTAAAAAGCCTTAAGCTAATGAGTATTGCTGGGGCCTATTGGCGGGGCAGTGAGAAAAACAAAATGCTGCAGCGTATCTATGGTACCTCCTTCCCTAAAAAGACATTATTGGATGAGCACCTGTTCCGCATAGAGGAAGCGAAGCGGCGTGATCATAGAAAGTTAGGTCAAGAACTGGACCTGTTTAGTATCCAGGAAGAGGGTCCAGGGTTCCCCTTTTTCCATCCGAAGGGCATGGTTTTACGCAATGAGCTGGAAAATTTCTGGCGTCTGGAACATAAAAGACGTGGCTATCAGGAAATTCGTACCCCCATTATCTTAAATCGCGGTCTTTGGGAACAGTCCGGACACTGGGCCCATTACAAGGAAAATATGTATTTTACCAAGATTGACGAAGGGGATTATGCCGTTAAGCCCATGAACTGTCCGGGTAGTATTCTGGTATACAAAGCTAGAATGCACAGTTATCGCGATCTTCCCCTGCGCTGGGGTGAACTGGGTCTGGTACACCGCCATGAGCTGTCCGGTGCTTTGCACGGACTGATGCGGGTGCGTTGCTTTACCCAGGATGATGCACACATCTTCCTGCTGCCCAGTCAGATTAAGGAGGAAATCATCGGGGTCATCGACCTGTTTGATTACTTCTATAATACCTTTGGCTTAAACTATCATGTGGAGTTATCGACTCGCCCCGAGAAATCCATGGGCTCCGATGAAATGTGGGAAACAGCAACAAACTCCCTGCGGGATGCTCTGGAAGCTAAGAAAATGGATTACAAAGTAAATGAGGGTGACGGGGCATTTTATGGTCCTAAGATTGACTTCCATCTAACCGACAGCCTGGGCAGAACCTGGCAGTGTGGTACCATTCAGTTGGACTTCCAAATGCCGGAAAAATTTGATCTTAACTATGTTGGTGAAGATGGTCAAAAGCACCGCCCGGTCATGATTCATAGGGTTGTTTTCGGCAGTATTGAACGTTTTATCGGCATCCTCACGGAGCACTTTGCAGGAGCCTTCCCAGTTTGGTTGGCCCCGATACAGGTTAAAGTATTGCCCATTACCGACAAGCACCATGAATATGCCAGGGAATTGGTCAAGAAACTAGATGCGCTGGATGTTCGGGTGGAACTGGATGCCAGGAATGAAAAAATTAATTATAAGGTTCGAGAAGCCCAGACCCAAAAAATCCCCTATATGCTGGTCATCGGAGATCGGGAAATGGAGCAGGGAACGGTGGCCCTGCGGCAGCGCGGCAAGGGAGATGTTGGGGCCGTAGCCGTTGATGAATTTATTAAAAAGATTGTGGAGGACATCCATACCAGGGCTATTTTCTAACACGATCAGAAAGAATAAGATTTTAAGGATGATCGTATAAGAAAAGCTAAGGCTCGCTTGTGCCCTTAAGGGCATAAACGAACCAAGCTTTTCTAATTATCAAAGGGAAAGCCTTGACTCCATAGGCAGGCTATGGTACAATTTCATCTGTTGAACTCAATATATTTAGCAAGTAGAGGCATCCCGCTTCTCACCTTACAACGATGGTTCGTAGGGTCATCTAACACAAATTTATTTTATAGTTGTGTCTATAAGCGGGTGTTTATCACCCGCTTTTTGTTTTTGTTTTAACTTAAAATCTGGAGGTGAATATATATTTCCAAACAAGAGCAACGCATTAATGAGGAAATCAGAGCACGTGAAGTACGGGTAGTAGACGCTGACAACAACCAACTGGGCATTATGCCTGTAAAAGAAGCCCTGCGTTTGGCAGAGGAAAAACAGTTGGATTTGGTGGAGGTTGCTGCCCAGGCCAAACCGCCGGTTTGCCGTATTATGGATTATGGTAAATTCAAATATGAGCAAAGCAAGCGGGATAAGGAAACAAAGAAAAAGCAGCGGATTATTCAGATTAAAGAGGTTAAGCTGCGGCCCCGCATTGAAGATCATGACTATTCAGTAAAATCTAAGAACGCTGAACGCTTTCTGAAAGATGGCGATAAGGTCAAGGTTACGATTATGTTCCGGGGCAGAGAAATTGTTCATACCGAACTGGGAAGAATTCTGCTGGAACGTTTGGCCAAAGACCTTAAGGATATTTGCATTGTGGAAAGACACGCTAAACTTGAAGGTAAAAATATGATTATGATCTTAGCACCAAAAATTGAGAAGCAGGATTAGAAAGGAGTTGCCCTAAATGCCTAAAATTAAAACCCACCGTGGGGCTGCTAAGAGATTTAAGAAAACTGCCACTGGAAAAATTCGTGGTTGGCACGCTTTTAAAAGCCACATTCTTGGTAAAAAATCCGCCAAACGTAAGCGTAATCTGCGCAAGTCTTCTATCATTCATGAATCCGATGCAGTTCAACTTAGAAGACTGCTGCCCTATTAATAGTTGATTTTTTTAAGTAAAAGGAGGTAATCATCATGCCACGGGCTAAAAGCAGTGTGGTTTCTCGTAATAGACACAGAAAGGTTTTAAAACTGGCCAAAGGTTATAGAGGTTCCCGCAGTAAACTGTTCAGGGTAGCCAACCAGGCGGTTATGAAAGCTTTATCTTATGCCTACAGAGACCGTCGTCAGAAAAAACGTGACTTCCGTAAGCTATGGATTGCTCGGATCAACGCGGCAACCCGCATGAATGGTCTGTCCTACAGCCGTTTCATCGCTGGCCTGAAAAAAGCCGATGTAGAAGTGAACCGTAAAATGCTGGCTGACTTGGCAGTAAACGATGCCAAGGCCTTCGGCCAACTGGTTGAGCTTGCTAAGTCCAAGCTAGCCTAAGCTTGCCCCAAAACCCAATTGTGATATAAACTAAGGCATGGTCTTTGGACCATGCCTTTGCTGTATAAAACAAGCTAGTCGGGTGCGAGACTTGTTCTTTTGACCCCATGGCTTGTTGTGTAGGGGATATTGCATCAGCGGGGAGTGCTATCGTTATCCCCCATTCGCTCCTAAGCTCCGTGCCGATAACTCTAAGACTCGTTCCGGGCGAAATCAGGGGTCGCCTTAGATTCGACGTCCTGTCTCAGCTAAGGCTGCGCGCTCGTCCTGAGCGCGCCCCCCTGATTTCGCCCTGCACTTGTCAAGAGTTATTAACGGCACTCCGCTAAAGTCGCTCAGGGGGATAACGATAGCACCTGCTAATTCGTAGGGTTATCTTTCCAATGTATAAAAAGTCCAAGGCTCAAACCAATGGATTTTCTATAAGGAGAAATGAGACGGTGGAGATCCAATGATTACATCTAGCCAAAATTCACGGGTAAAGTACGTAAAAAAACTATCCCAACGTAATTTCCGTCAAAAAGAAAGAAAGTTTAGCGTGGAAGGCATTCGCTTTGTTGAAGAGGCCCTGGCGAGCAATTGGCAAATGGAGTATTTGCTTTATACGGATCAGGGAGTGCAGGGGGAACGAGGGAAAGGGTTGCTGAAGCAGGCCAGGGACAAGGGAGTAGAAACCCTTGAGGTATCTGAAAGTATCATGGGAGAGTTGACCGATACAGAAACTCCCCAGGGGGTGCTGGCAGTGCTTTGGCAACCGGATTATGCCTTGGGGGATGTGGTTAAGAGGGGGCAGCAGCCACTGGTGGTGATTGTGGACGGGGTGCAGGACCCGGGAAACCTAGGTACCATTATCCGTTCCTCAGATGCTGCGGCAGCCAACGGGGTTGTTTTGTTGAAGGGGACGGTGGATTTATACAACCCTAAAACACTGCGTTCCACCATGGGTTCCTTGTTCCACCTGCCAGTGGTGCAAGCAGAGGATGCAGAGGGGGCTTTGGCTTATCTAACCTCCCTGGGGGTCACTTTACTGGTGGGTGAGCCGGTGGGTGGCATACCAATCTTTCAGGCAAATCTTCAGGGACCGGTGGGCCTTGTGGTGGGCAATGAAGGGTCTGGGCCCAGGGAAGCTATCCTTGACCATAAGCATCAGAAAGTAACCATACCCATGCCGGGTCATGCCGAATCCTTAAATGTAGCCACCGCCACCGCCATCATGCTTTATGAAGCGGTAAGGCAAAGGTATAAAATTCAGTAAACTTTCTTGTTTTGCTTAGAGCCATATGGTATAATCAGTGTCGAAAGGTCCCCAAAAAAGGATGAAAGGTTGTGGTTGCGTGTTGCTAACCGCCGAATTTTTTTGGAGCCTGTTCGAAGCAACCGGTTCGGTTACAGCATATATTAATTATCGCCGGCTGGTTCTACACTAATATACTACTGCTATGACGGGGAAAAGTATGTAGATTTTTCTTTACAGGGAGAAAGGGTCATGACTGGAAGCCCTTTTAAAGAAAAACTCCGGAAAGTTCACCCCTGAGCTGCGGTCTGAACGTATTACATACTAGTAGGTTGCGCCGGTACTTCTACCGTTATCAGAAGCGGATAAATATTATTTTATCCTCTAAGAGGTTCTTTTCTAGAACAATTTGGGTGGTACCACGGAGATGATCCGTCCCTTTTATTAGGGGCGGTTTTTTATTTTATCTATTTTTACAGGAGGAGCATCATGGAGCAAAAATTAAGAAATTTATCCCAGGAGGCATTGACGGCCCTGGGGGCTGCCCATACCCCAGAGGAACTAAATGATATTCGTGTTAAGTACCTAGGTAAAAAAGGGGAAGTAACACAAGTTTTACGGGGTATGGGTGCTTTATCTGCAGAAGAAAGGCCGAAGCTAGGACAGGTGGCCAATGAAGTAAGGGTGGCCATTGAGAAGGCCCTGGAAGAAAGAAATAATCGGGTTAAGGAAGCACAAAAGGAAAAAATGCTGGCTGCTGAAACCATCGACATTACCTTGCCAGGCAATCGGTTTGGCCTGGGAAGGTTGCATCCCCTAACCCAAGTCATGCAGGAAATAGAAAATATTTTTATGGGCCTGGGCTTCAAAATTGCGGAAGGGCCTGAAATAGAACTGGATTATTACAACTTTGAAGCGTTAAATTTACCCAAAGACCACCCGGCCAGGGATATGCAAGACACCTTCTTCATTAATCCGGAGGTTCTCTTAAGAACACATACCTCTCCGGTACAGGCCAGAACAATGGAAAAAATGGTGCCCCAGGTGCCCATTAAAATTATTTGCCCTGGCCGTGTCTATCGACGGGATGATGATGCCACCCACTCCCCCATGTTTCACCAGGTAGAGGGTTTGGTTGTTGATAAGCATATTACCTTTGCGGATCTTAAAGGTATCTTAGCTACCTTTGCTAAGCAAATGTTCGGACCAGAAACCAAGACCCGGCTGCGTCCCAGTTATTTTCCCTTTACCGAGCCCAGTGCAGAGGTGGATATCTCTTGCTTCAATTGTAAGGGCAGCGGCTGCAGGGTTTGTAAGGGAAGTGGCTGGCTGGAAATTCTTGGATCAGGCATGGTGCACCCCAGGGTCTTAGAGATGTCCGGCTACAATCCCGAGGAAGTGACAGGTTTTGCCTTTGGCATGGGGGTTGAGCGAATTGCCATGTTGAAGTACGGCATCGACGATCTCCGGTTGTTATTTGATAACGATTTGCGATTTCTGGCACAATTTTAGATTCGGGAGGTTTTAAGATACATGCGAGTTTCATACCAGTGGCTTAAAGATTATGTTGACATCCAGATTTCACCCCGGGAATTGGCAGATAAACTAACCCTATCTGGCCTGGCGGTTGATGTGGTGGAAGAATTGGGTGCTGAAATTGAAAATGTTGTTACCGGGCGAATTGAAAAAATAGAAAGACACCCCAATGCGGATAAGCTGGTGGTTTGCCAGGTGGATGTTGGTCAGGGGGAACCCTTGCAAATTGTTACCGGTGCCACCAACGTAGGGGAAGGACATATCATTCCAGTTGCCTTGGAAGGGGCCAAATTGGCGAAGGGATTGCAGATTAAACGTTCTAAACTTAGAGGTGTGGAGTCCAGAGGGATGCTCTGTTCCGGCCAAGAACTAGGGATGGAAAGCAAACTCATGTCTTCGGACATGGCCAATGGCATTTTGATTTTGCCGGAGGATGTAACGATCGGTTTGGATGCGAAAGAGGTTTTAGGTTTATATGATTCCGTGCTGGAATTAGACCTCACCCCTAACCGAGGCGATGCCCTGAGCATGATCGGTGTTGCCCGTGATGTGGCGGCCCTATTGAATACTGAACTGAAAATTCCGGTGCCCAAGGTAGAAGAAAACCAAGAAAACATAAATGACCTAGCGAAAATTGAGATCGAAGATCCTGATTTGTGCCGCCGTTACGTTGGCCGTGTGATTAAAGGCATCAAGGTGGGAGCCTCACCCATTTGGCTGCAAAATCGACTGAGAGCAGCCGGCGTGAGACCCATTAGCAATGTGGTGGATGTAACCAACTATGTGATGTTGGAAATGGGTCAACCACTGCATGCCTTTGACTATGATAAACTGGCTAACCACCACATTATTGTTCGGCGAGCTAAAGAGAATGAAAAAATTGTCTCCCTGGACGGTGTTGAGCGTACCTTAAATCCGGAGATGCTGGCCATTACCGACGCAAGTGGTCCGGTGGCAGTGGCTGGGGTAATGGGAGGTCTGGACAGTGAGGTTACGGATGCCACAGTAAACCTGCTCATTGAGTCTGCTTACTTTCACCCCATTAATGTAAGGCGCACTTCCAAAGCCCTGGGACTGCGTTCGGAATCCTCGGTACGGTTTGAAAAGGGCATCGATGTTAACGGCTGCCGCAGGGTTGCAGACAGGGCGGTGCAATTAATCCAACAATTGGCCGGGGGATCAATTGTTGCCGGTACCATTGACCAATTCCCCAACCCCATCGCTGAAAAAACGATCTTGCTAAGACCCAGCCGGGTCAATTGGGTGTTGGGAGTGGAAATTCCCAAACAAGAAATTTTTAGAATCATGGAAAGTTTGCAATTTAGGGTGCAAGAGCAGGGGGATGACTTACTGGTTACGGTTCCTACCTTCAGGCCGGATATTTTCGGTGAGTGGGATTTAATCGAAGAAGTAGCTAGAATGCATGGTTTTAATCAGATTCCTGAGACCTTGCCCTTTGGCGCCTCCACCCAGGGGGTACGTACACCGGAACAGCAAATGAACTGGGACATCCGCAACATTATGATTTCCTGCGGCTTCTATGAAGTTGTTACCTATAGCTTTGTTCATCCTAGGGTCTTTGATTTAATGAATTTACCCCAGGATAGTAAATTTAGAAATGCTATGAAATTGCAGAATCCCCTTAGTGAAGAACAATCTGTGATGAGGACAGTGTTGGTTCCCAGTCTGTTAGAGGCACTGCAGAAAAATCTTAATCGACGGGCTCAAAGTGGAGCCATCTTTGAAATTTCACGGGTGTTTTATCCCCAGGAAGGGCAGCCTCTGCCCGAAGAGGTACCTGTACTGGCGGCAGTGGCCTATGGAAATACGCAAAAAATTTGGAATCAACCTGCTCGGCCCATGGATTTCTTCTTCATGAAGGGTGTAGTGGAACAATTATTGGAAGGCCTGGGAGTTCAAAATATTACCTTTAGCCGCCATCAAGACCCCAGCTTCCATCCCGGACGTTGTGCCAAGATTGAAGCGAATGGTCAAATATTAGGGGTAGTGGGAGAGCTCCACCCCAATGTAATCGAAAACTATGAATTACCGG
Organism: Desulfotomaculum sp. 1211_IL3151; assembly: GCF_036763075.1. NCBI lineage: Bacteria > Bacillati > Bacillota > Clostridia > Eubacteriales > Desulfotomaculaceae > Desulfotomaculum > Desulfotomaculum sp. 1211_IL3151. The sequence continues at coordinate 20,868 of NZ_JBAIYV010000013.1, forward strand.
GTAGGGCTGTGGCGATGAAGCTGGATTTACAGGCTCTGGCCCAAACCAACCGACCGGTAAAACAATATCACGGTTTACCTAAATTTCCCATAGTAGAACGTGACTTGGCTGTTTTGGTGCAGCAGGAAGTTTTAGCTGCCGATATGCTAGCCATTATTCAAAAGGCAGCCGGAAGCTTACTGCAAGAAACAGAAATCTTTGATATCTATCAAGGTAGTCAGGTGCCCGAGGGCTATAAGAGTGTAGCCTTTGCCATGAAGTTCCAAGCCCCGGACAGAACCTTAACGGACGAGGAAATCAACGATAAAATGCAGCGGATTATCAAATCACTGACTGCTCAGACCGGAGCAGAACTAAGAAAATAAGACCCTCATAAAAGGGAGTGTCGCAAGCGACACTCCCTTTTGGGACAAGGTGGGACAGGTTATTTATCCCTGAGACCAAAGGCCCATATCCTACGGCCATTTTTTCTATTTATTATGCAAAATGCAAAAAGCTGAAGGGATTTGCTAGAAAACAGCGAATAAACAATCAGCAAAGGTAATAGGGGGGTCAAAAATGTCTAAGCAGCCAAGCAAGGTGGAGGTAGAAATATTTGGTGAGTACTACACCTTAAAAGGGCATGAATCCCCAGAATATATGCAAACGGTCGCCAAATTAGTGAACAAAAAGATGATGGAGGTAAGTCACAGAAACCCTGTACTTTCTCCCAATAAAGTAGCTGTATTGACGGTTGTTAATCTGGTCGATGAACTTCTAAAGCTTCAGGAACAGTATGACAACCTCTTGCAAATGATGGATCCGGAAAAAGCAAACCTTAGTAACTCATGACCAGATCATGAGTTTTATTTTTGGCCTAAGATTTGGGGAATAGTATAAGTGAACCAAATATGGTAATAGCAAAGAAACGGAGCGTTTTTATGCAAAACATAGAAATCGCCTGGATTTTTACTGAGCTGGCTGACCTGTTGGAAATTCAGGGGGAGGATTTTTATAAAATAAGGGCCTACCGTCGGGTGGCGGAAGCAATGGCAAGTTTGGAGGAACCTATTGAGGAAATACATCGCCGAAGATTATTAACGAAAATTCCCGGTGTAGGGAAGGTCATAGAAGAAAAAATTAAGGAAATACTTAAAACAGGTAAATTAAAGAAACACCAAGAGTTATTACGGCAAATTCCCCGGGGGGTTTTGGAAATAAAACAATTGCCGGGGATCGGTTCTAACCGAGCCAGAATCCTTTATCAGGAACTGGGTATAACTGATTTAGAGGGACTAAAACAGGCAGTTGAAAACCGACAGGTACGTAAACTAAAGGGCTTCAGCGCAAAGCTAGAGTGGGATATTTTAAACGGCATTGAGATGGTTCGCAACCGGCAGGGTAGAATCCGTCTTTCGGTGTCCAGGGAGTTAGCGGCAGAGTTAATTGATTTTCTCAAAAAAATACCTGGCACCCTTGGGGTGAAGATGGCTGGCAGCACCAGACGTTGGCAGGAAACAGTCGGGGATCTGGATCTTGTGGCCGCTGCAGAAGACCCGGCACCATTATTGACAGCCCTTGCCAGCCACCCGAGGATGAAAGAAGTAATTGAACGGCAAAGCAATCGCATTCGTTTGTCCACCTGGTGGGGGCTTTCGGTGGATTTGCAGGTGGTATCGCCAAAGGAATTTATTTTTACATTGCATCGCAGTACCGGGTCCAAGGACCACTATGCCAGGTTACAGGAAATTGCAGACAGTATTGGGCTGCAGCTTAATCATCATGGCCTTCGTACCGAACAGGGGGATTTCCTGGGGATTAACAATGAGGAAGATCTTTATCAGGCCCTGGGTATGAAGTATATCCCGCCAGAACTTAGAAAGGGCTCCGGCGAAGTGGAGGCAGCCCTTAAGGGAAGTCTGCCATCCTTGATCGAGGTTTCCGATATCAAGGGAGATCTTCATATACATACCAATTGGAGCGATTCTGCTCTGGAGATAGCTGATATCATAAAAAGGTGCCGGGAAAAGGGGTATTCCTATGCTGCCATTACAGACCACTCACAGTCTTTAAAAATTGCCAATGGACTTGACCCCACTAGACTGGCACAGCAGCACCAGATTATTCGGGAACAAAATAAAAAACTAGAGGATTTTACCCTGCTCACCGGCGTGGAAATGGATATTTTACCAAATGGTGAATTGGACTATCCAGACGAAATCCTGGAGCAAATGGATGTGGTTATTGGTTCTATTCACACTGGTTTTAGACAGAGCAAAAAGGAAATTACCCGCCGCATCAGCAAAGCCATGGAAAATGAGCAGGTGGATATCATTGCTCATATGACAGGCCGGCTGATAGGCAGAAGGGAGCCCTATGACGTAGATGTGGAGGAACTGTTGGAAACGGCTGCCAAGACCCAAACCATTTTAGAAATCAATTCTGCACCGGATCGATTGGATATCAACGAGGTTTATGCCAAGCAGGCCAAGGATTTAGGAGTTAAACTAAGCATTAATACAGATGCCCATGATCTTATGCGTCTGGATGACATGGTCTATGGCGTAGCCGTGGCCCGCAGGGCTGGGCTGGAGCCACAGGATGTCATTAATACCTTAAACTTAGAAGATTTGCGAAAGGTGCTGCATTAAATGCAACCGTTGCCAAGAGAATTTTATGCCAGGGATACTACCCTGGTAGCAAAGGAACTATTGGGAACCCTATTGGTTCACAGCAGCCCGGAAGGGGTTACAGTGGGCAGAATTGTGGAAACGGAGGCCTACCTGCAGGGGGACCCGGCCTGCCACGGTTTCCGGGGTATGACACCCCGCAACAGTGCGATATTTGGCCCGCCGGGTCATGCCTATGTTTACTTCACTTACGGTATGCATTATTGTTTTAATGTTGTTGCTGCTGCCGAAGGGGTGGGGGAAGCGGTGCTTATTCGGGCCTTGGAACCCCTGGAGGGATTGGAACGGATGAGGCAACGCAGGGGCAGAGACAGGCTCCATGAATTATGCGGCGGACCGGCCAGGTTGGTCCAGGCCTTTGGTATTACCAAAGAGCACAATAAAGCGGACCTTACTACAGGCCCTTTATTTATCGCTGACTCCCCGGAGCCACCACCGGATATCTATGTCACCACACGCATAGGCATTAAGGAAGGGGCAGACCTGCCGCTGCGCTTTTATATTCGGGGAAGTAAGTTTATTTCAAAGAAATAGCTAAAGGCTAAAGGCCAAAAAGAGAGGAGTAGGTGTATTTGAAATTACAAGAGATTTATAATCTTATTCTTAAAATGGGGATTGATCATGACCCACGGGGCATCGAAGTGGTACAAAAGCAATTGGCTAAAGAAAAGAAAAAAATTGATGAATTAAAAGAAGACGAAAGAAAAGAAATTGATCAAGATCGGATCTTTAACCCATATTCCGATACCAGGGTCCTTTTTGGTGAGTTGGACCGGGAAGTCAAGCGAATTTTAGTTGGCATCGACATGGAAGTGGGAGAGGTAATACTGGCTGATAGGCTGGCAGAAAAGGGTAAAAAGATTGACCTGATTATGGCCCACCACCCGGAGGGAAAGGCCATGGCTGGTCTATATGATGTCATGCATTTACAGGAAGACTTGCTGGCCCAATTAGGAGTGCCGGTGAATGTGGCCGAAGGAATTATGGCTGGCCGTATTGGCGAAGTTCGCCGGGGTCTGATGCCCGTTAACCACAATCGAGCCGTAGATGCGGCAAGATTATTGGATATACCCTTAATGTGCTGCCATACACCGGCGGACAACATGGTTACGGAGTATGTGCAAAAGAAAATTGATGAAAATAACTGTGAAACCCTGGGTGACATTGTCAAGGTCTTAAAGGAGATTCCCGAATATGCTGCAGCGGTTAAAACCGGAGCAGGACCCACCATCGTGGTAGGTTCCAGGAAACGCAGTGCCGGTAAAGTATTTGTGGACATGACCGGCGGTACCAGTGGCTCCGAGGATGCCTATAGCAAACTGTCCGTTGCCGGTGTCGGCACCCTGGTGGTTATGCATATCAGCGAAAAGCATCGTAAAGAAGCAGAGAAAAACCACGTTAACGTCATTATTGCAGGTCATATGGCCAGCGATTCCCTGGGCATGAATCTGATATTAGATATGATTGAGCAGCGGGGTGTGGAGATACTAACCTGTTCAGGACTAATCCGTGTTAAGCGTTCATAGGCGATCGTTGCAAATCACGGATGAAAATACAGGAGGCCATGGCCCTCGCCAAAGATACTGAAAGCGGATGGCTGACGGCTATTAAATAGGAGGAACATCAATGACCCAAGGACCTGAGCTGCTGGCCCCGGCAGGAAGCTGGGAGGCTCTGGTGGCTGCCGTACAAAATGGTGCAGATGCAGTATATTTAGGTGGTAAATTGTTTAACGCCAGGCACTCTGCAAACAATTTTGATAATCAAGAAATGGCCCGGGCGGTGGAATATGCCCATGTTCGCGGGGTCAAAATCCATGTTACCGTAAATATTCTATTGGCCAACCACGAACTGGAGGAAGCCTTGGGCTTCCTTCAGTTCCTGCATAATACTGGCGTGGATGCTGTCATAGTCCAAGATTTGGGCTTGGCCAGGCTGGCAAGGGAAGTCATACCCGAACTTTCCCTGCATTCCAGCACCCAAATGACCGTACATAATTTACCAGGGGTACAACTAATGCAGCAAAGCGGCTTTGACCGCATTGTTTTGGCCCGGGAAATGGAGTTAGAGGAAATTGCTAAGATAAAAAAAGAAACCGGAGCTGACCTGGAGGTTTTTGTCCACGGGGCCCTCTGTGTCTGCTACTCTGGTCAATGCTTAATGTCCAGTATGATTGGCGGTCGCAGCGGTAACCGTGGCAAATGTGCTCAACCCTGCAGGCTGCAATACCAGTTGGTAGATGAGCGGGGCAGGAACCTGGCAGACCCCTCTAAGATTGGAGAGTACCTGCTGAGTCCCCGGGATATCAATACCAGTGAATTGATTCCTCAGCTAATTGCCGCGGGCATTAATTCCTTTAAAATAGAAGGCCGTATGAAGCGTCCGGAATATGTGGCCACTGTGATCCGCACCTACCGCAACCTGATTGATCGTGCCCTCGAGGATGCAGACACTTATCAGATTAAGGAAAAAGAGGCCAGGGATTTGGCCCAGATCTTTAACCGTGACTTCAGTCCCGGCTACTTCTTAGGTAACCCGGGCATCGATTTAATGAGTTACAAACGCCCCAACAACCGCGGTGTACGTCTGGGGAGAGTCAAGGGTTTTAACAAGAAACACAACACAGTAGAAGTACTTTTAGAAGAACCCCTGCGCTTAGGGGATGGTGTAGAAGTATGGGTCACGGAGGGTGGCCGCAGCGGTGTGGAAGTAAATAATATTCTAGTTAACGGCAAACAGATTGAGGCTGCCCAGGCAGGTACCCTGGTGGGATTAGCGATACCGGGGAAGATACATATCGGTGATCGTGTTTTTAAAACCCATGACGCTGAGCTTATGGAAAGTGCCAGGGAGACCTTTACCTCCACGAGGGAAACACGAAAAATTCCCTTGCATTTTTCAATTAGAGCCAGGGTCAATGAACCCATGCACCTAAGTGTACTGGACAATCAAGGCTTTGCCTCGGAGGGCTACAGTGACGAAGCCTGTCAGGAGGCTATCAAACGTCCCTTGACCAGGGAGTTTTTGTTGGAGCAGCTTGATCGTTTAGGAAATACTCCCTTCGCCTTAGGGGAGCTAGAGGTGGATCTGGCGGAAAGCGTTATGCTGCCCATGCGTGAGATCAACGAACTGCGCCGCAGGGTATTAACGGATCTGGAACAAAAAAGAGCAAAGGCCCAGCGTCGTCCCGGTGTGGCAGAGCACCTCTTTCGGGAACGACTGGGGGGCGCCCTAAAAGTTCTGAAACAAACAGAACCTCCGAAACCCAGTCCACTGCTGGCTGTCAATGTTACGGACCTCACCTCGCTGGAAGCTGCTGTCAGCTATGGAGCGAATATCGTCTATTTCGGCGGGGAGAGTTATCGCTCCAAGGGTGTTGTTACCGAAAGGGATATCAAGGCTGGCTTGGAATTTTGCCACAAAAATGGGGTAGCACTGTTCTTAAATTCGCCCCGTATCCTGCATGATCATGATTTAAAAAGGTTCACTGCCCTACTGGAGCGAATTTCGGAATTGCCTCTGGCTGGAATTTTGGTGGGTAATCTTGGTTTGTTAAAGATTATTAAAGATTATACCGACAAACCTGTGATCGGAGATTTTACGCTCAATGGCTTTAATTCAGCAGCAATCCATTACTACCGGGAACAAGGGGTTCAGAGGTTAACACTGTCTCCGGAGTTAACCATGAAACAGGTCCAGGAGATAGCTAAAACAACTCCTTTACCCCTGGAGGTTTTAGTACAGGGGGCTTTGCCCCTGATGAATACCCGTCACTGCCCAGTTGGCAGTGTGTTAGGTGGCCTAACCTTGTCCAATAAATGTTCCGGTCCCTGTAATCGTCAGAGCTGTGGTTTAAAGGATCGGCTGGGTTTAATATTTCCCCTGGAGGTAGATCCGTACTGCCGGATGCATCTGTTTAATGCCAAGGATTTGTGTGTCATTGAGGATGTATTTACTCTCCTGTCAGCGGGAGTGTCTGTGTTACGCATCGAGGCCAAGAAAGAAGATCACGGCTACGTGGCCAGAACGGTAAACCATTACCACAAGGCCCTAGAGAGGTTTAAACATGGTCTGAAAGATGAACGCAAAGACAAGGAAGCGAAGGAAGATTTGGAGCAACTTAGTCAAGCGGGCATTACCAAAGGTCATTATTTTAGAGGAGTCATTTAATTAAGGAGTTTACTGGATGGAACGAACAATTAAGCGGTTGGAATTTAATAAAGTCCTAGAACGATTAGCTGCCCATGCCCAATCTGAACTTGGCAAACAGAAGGTTGAAGAATTAGTTCCCAGTACAAATATTTTGGATATTAAGCGTTGGCAGGCGGAAACCAGTGAAGGCCGAGAACTTTTAAGGCTAGAACCTCTGGCTGAGCTAAGCGGCTGGCATGATATTAGGCAAGCTTTAATCAGGGCTTCCCGCTTTGCTGTACTTTCAGCGGAGGAGTTATTTGCCGTGGGTGAGACCTTGGCAGCTTCACGGCATATTAAGAAGTTCTTTAGTGAGAGACTTGACATATATCCTCTTTTGTCAGAGTTGGCAGAAGGCTTGACCAACCAAGCCCAACTGGAGAAGGATATTCTAACCTCCATATTACCAGGTGGGGAAATTGCTGATGCTGCCTCGCCGGAGTTATTGCAGCTTCGTCGTGGTATCCAACGCTCCCAAAACAAGGTCAGGGAACGGATGGAAAACCTGATTCGGGCCAGTGAAAATCAAAAATACCTGCAGGACCCCATTATCACCATCCGGGGTGATCGTTATGTGGTGCCGGTAAAGCAAGAATATCGCAATCAAATACCCGGCATTGTGCATGACCAATCCGCCAGTGGTGCTACCCTTTTTGTGGAGCCAATGGCGGTGGTAGAAGCCAACAACCAGGTGCGTCAGTTGATGGCTGCAGAAAAACAAGAAATACTTAGGATTTTAAGTCAGCTTTCCCAGGCTGTCAGTGCTGTGCATGAGGATATTTCCATTGCCTTAGGTGCCTTAGGGGAACTGGATTTTATCCTGGCTAAGGCCCGTTACAGCCTCAAACTAAATGCTTGGAGCCCCAAGATTGTGGATGGCACGGTTATTGATATCATCAAGGGTCGGCACCCTTTGCTGCCTGGTGATGCGGTACCGGCTACCATCTCTTTAGGGAAGCATTTTAAAACCCTGGTCATTACCGGACCCAATACCGGTGGTAAAACAGTGACGTTAAAGACCGTGGGTTTATTTACCCTCATGACCCAGGCTGGTCTGCATATACCGGCAGAGGCAGGTACTGAGATGGGTATTTTTAACCAGGTCTTTGCTGATATTGGGGATGAACAAAGTATCGAACAGTCCCTAAGTACTTTTTCCTCCCACATGACGAATCTAGTCCGGATTTTAGAGCAAGCCGGAGAGGGCTCGCTGGTGCTGATGGATGAGTTGGGTGCCGGCACGGATCCCACCGAAGGGGCGGCTCTGGCCAGGGCAATTTTGGAGGAACTGCATCGACGGGGTGCCTGTACCGTGGCCACCACTCATTATAGTGAACTGAAGAATTATGCCTATACAACCCCGGGGGTAGAAAATGCCAGTGTGGAATTTGATGTGGAAACTCTACGGCCCACCTACCGTTTATTGATTGGTCGTCCCGGCCGCAGCAATGCCTTTGAAATATCTGCCCGGCTGGGACTGAGGCAGGGGATTATTGAAAGTGCCAGAAATTTTCTCACCACTGAGCAGGTAGAGGTGGCTGAGTTAATCTCCAAGCTGGAAAAAACCCAACAGTTGGCTGAAAGGGAACGGGAAGAAGCCACTGCTTTAAGAAGGGAAAGCGAGCAGCTTAAAGAGAAATACCGTGCCTTGGAGCAAGAACTGAGGGCAAAGAAAGAGACCATCCTGGAAAAGGCCCATGAAGAGGCCAGCCGCTTGGTTCGCCAGTCTCGGTTGGAGGCTGAAGAAACGGTGAAGGAGCTGAGGTCACGATTAGCCGAGGCGGGGGCCAAGAACCGGGAAGAAGCAATCCACCAGGCCCGCAGCAAGCTGCAGCAGGTGACAAACAAAGTGGCGTCCAAGGCTCCGCAGCGTACCGGAAGTGGCGAGATACCCAAGGAGGTTAAACCAGGCGAGGAAGTCTTTCTGCCTAAGTACAACCAAAAGGCCTATGTGGTTGGTGTATCTGGCAGTAATGTCCAGGTACAGGTGGGTATCATGAAGCTGGTTGTACCTCTTAGAGAATTGCGCAAGGTAAAGGAAGTTACCGTTACCTCCGGTCAAAGCAAAGTAGGCCAGGTATTGATGGATAAGGCCCAACATATTGGAACCAGCCTTGACCTCAGGGGCATGACTGCCGATGAAGCAATGTTAGATATTGAAAAATACCTGGACGACGCCTTCCTAGCCGGTCTAAGTTCCGTTATACTGATCCACGGCAAAGGAACCGGCGCCCTGCGGGCAGCCGTCCAAAGAGAATTAAAAAACCACCCCAGAGTTAAGTCCTTCCGACTTGGCGAAACCGGCGAAGGCGGTACCGGTGCGACGGTGGTTACACTTAAATAAAAGGGACAAGGGACAAAATGACCTGTCCCTTTGTCCTTTTATAAACAATATCTTGAATGTAGCTTACAAAAGAATGAAATTAGCGGGAAAATTATTTCAATACAAAGGCTTATTACTATAATAGAAATTAAAACAAGAGGCGGTTGGTTATCAGTCATGCGTTTTTAGTTTAGACCGGGAACCCATATTCACAAAGGCTAACTGATGAAGGATAAAAAGCTGAAGGCGGATGGCTGGCGGCTGATAGCTAAAACAGGGGTGATGTAAGCGTGAATGAATTATTACTGGCCAGGTGGCAATTTGGTATAACAACAATTTACCACTTTCTATTTGTACCTTTGACCTTGGGACTTTCCGTGCTGGTGGCCATTATGCAAACCATGTATGTTCGCACGGGCGATGAAACCTATAAGAAGATGACAAAGTTTTGGGGGAAACTTTTTCTCATCAACTTTGCCATGGGTGTAGTCACAGGCATCGTTCAGGAATTTCATTTTGGTATGAACTGGTCAGAGTATTCTCGGTTTGTGGGTGATATTTTTGGTGCACCCTTGGCCATTGAGGCACTGTTAGCCTTCTTTCTGGAATCTACCTTTATCGGCATTTGGATTTTTGGCTGGGATAAGCTTCCTAAGAAACTTCATGCCCTAAGTATTTGGGTGGTGGCCATTGGCAGTAGTATATCGGCCCTGTGGATTTTAATTGCCAACTCCTTTATGCAGGCACCGGTGGGTTATGCCCTGCGTAATGGCAGAGCGGAGATGACCGATTTCTTGGCCTTAATTACCAATCCCCATATTTTTTACCAGTATCCTCATACGGTTTTAGGTGGCTATGTCACCGGGGCATTTTTTGTCATGGGGATCAGTGCCTATTATTTATTGAAGAAAAGGGATTTAGAGATTTTTCGCCGCTCCTTTAAAATTGGCTTAATATTTGGACTGATCAGCGTGTTTTTGGTAACCACCGTCGGTCACATGCAGGGACAATATTTGGTCAAAACCCAACCCATGAAGATGGCCGCAGCAGAGGCCCACTGGGAAACCGCTGACCCGGCACCCTTCGTAGCGGTGGCGGTGGTGGATGAGAAAAACCAAACGAATTCCTTTGAAATCGCCATTCCTAAAATGTTAAGTTTTATGTCTTATAATACCTTTAGCGGCGAGGTCAAGGGGTTAAAGGAATTGCAAGCAGAGGCAGAGGTTCAGTACGGACCGGGCAATTACATACCGCCGGTTACCCCCATATTTTGGAGTTTTCGTATTATGGTTGGGGCTGGTACTCTGATGGTCTTCGTTGCCTTAGTAAGCTTATATTTCTGGCGGCGGGGAACCCTGGAGTCTAAACCAATGGTTTTAAAGGCACTGCTTTGGTCCATTCCCTTACCCTACCTGGCTAACTCCACCGGCTGGTATATGACCGAGGCAGGCCGTCAACCCTGGGTTGTCTATGGATTACAAAAGGTAGAAAACGGCGTGTCATCATCCGTCTCTGCCGGGGAAATTCTCATCACCTTAATTGGTTTTACGTTAATTTATGGGGTCTTAGCCCTGGCGGCCCTGTATCTGATTTTGAAATTCATCAAGCAAGGACCTGAACAACCTGTTCAGACTAAATTAGATATAACCGATAAGGGGGTGTCCCTATGGACCTAAATATCCTATGGTTTATTCTAGTTACAGTCTTATTTATTGGTTTCTTCTTTCTGGAGGGCTTTGATTACGGGGTGGGCATACTTTTACCCTTTCTAGGAAAGAACGATGACGAAAGACGAATTGTCATTAACAGCATCGGTCCGGTTTGGGATGGCAATGAAGTTTGGTTGCTTACAGCCGGCGGAGCTTCCTTTGCAGCCTTTCCCAACTGGTATGCTACTTTATTCAGTGGTTTTTATTTAGCCTTATTTTTAATTCTGGTGGCCCTGATTCTAAGGGGTGTGGCCTTTGAATTTCGCAGCAGCGACACCAATCCGGTTTGGCGAAAATTTTGGGATTGGATGATCTTTTTTGGCAGTATTGTTTCAGCACTGTTATGGGGCGTAGCGATTACTAATTTACTGCAGGGTGTTCCCATTGATGGTAAAATGCAGTATGTCGGTAGTTTCTTTGACTTACTCAGTCCCTATACCCTAGTGGGCGGGCTAACAACTTTGCTGATATTTACACTGCATGGTGCCCTTTTTCTCTCTCTTAAAACAAGTGGCCAGGTTCGGCAGCGGGCACATGCCGCAGCCGTTAAAGTAGGTCTATCCGCTATTCCTGTGCTATTGGGGCTGGCGGTCCTGACCCATTATAAAACCGATCTTTTTGCCAAGCCAGGTGCCAGCGGTGCATTCCTATTGTCGGCCCTATTTATGGTGGTGGCATTGCTGGTTCTGCGTAAAGGAAGAGAGGGCTGGGCCTTTATCTTTAACGGTTTGACCATTGTTTTCTTTACAATTTCAATGTTTTGGGGACTGTTTCCCAGGGTCATGGTTTCCAGTCTGGACCCGGCCTGGAGTCTAACCATTTATAATGCTTCCTCCAGCCCCTATACCTTAAAAATAATGGCGATCATCGCCCTCACCATGGTTCCCATTGTCTTGATCTACCAAGGCTGGACCTATTGGGTATTTCGGGAAAGAGTGACCAAGAGTCATTTGCATTATTAGCCGTCAGCCGAGAGGGCCATGGGTCTGGCATTAAAATCTAAAATAGCGAGAAAGGTCCGGCTTCCTGTCTTTGGACAGGAGGCCGGACCTTTTTCTAAGGTTTTGAGAGATTAACTCGCATTATAAGGGAAATTCGCAGTTATTCTTCATCTTGTAAAGCGTCATAACCTTCCTCGCCTGTGCGTATTTTGATGACATTTTCTACATCGTAAATGAAGATTTTTCCGTCACCGACATGGCCTGTATATAGCGCCTCCTTGACTGTGTCGACAAAGGTTTCCGTTGGAATCTTGCACACGACGATGTCAACCTGTACCTTGGGTAAGAGTTTTGTTTTGACCGGTGCGCCGCGGTAGTATTCCGTGTGTCCCTTCTGCATGCCGCAACCGAGGACATTTGTAACCGTCAGGCCGGTAATGCCCATTTTTTCCAAGGAGGCTTGGAGTGTTGGGAATTGATACGGGTTTATGATAATTGTAACCTTCGTCATTTTCGCACCGGGGTGCGCTTTATTCACCACAGGGATAGCAACCTCCGGTGCAACCGGGGCGGACGCGGACACATGCGTTTTAACAGAAGAGATCGCAGCAAGACCATGTTCCGTTTCCGGAATGGGTGTCGTAATGGCAAAATCAGAATACGCCGATTCTCCATGCTGTGTCACATCGAGCCCCTGCGCTTCTTCCTGTGAAGAAACTCGAAGGACTTTCAGTATCGCCTTAATCCCATATAATATAACGATTGTCCCTATGGCGGCAACCGCTATCGATATCAGCATGGCTAACAGCTGTGCCACAATCAGCTTGGTTTCGCCAAATATCAAACCGTTATCCACTAAGGCGGCATTCACTTTTCCGCTTGCAAATAATCCGGTTGCAATGCCGCCCCAGATACCACCGATCCCATGGCATCCGAAGGCATCCAATGAATCGTCATAGCCAAGCTTGGGTTTCATGAAATTCATTGAAAAGAAGCATAAGGGGCTTGCAACCGCTCCGATGATGAAGGAAGCCCAAATCGGTACGAAGCCTGCACCCGGAGTAATTGCTACTAAACCTACAATAGCGCCGGTTGCTGCCCCCAGCAAACTCGGCTTGCCGCTTTTGATTTTTTCAATCAACATCCATGAGAGCAATGCCGCCGCGGCTGAAGTATTTGTTGTAATCAGAGCATGTACTGCCAGTTCGCCGCTTCCCAGTGCGCTGCCGGCATTAAAGCCGAACCAGCCGATCCAGAGGATGGAAGCTCCGATAAATACCAGTGGTATATTATTAGGCCCGCCGGATGTTATGCCATAACTGTTTCTCTTCCCAAGGAGCATGGCTGCCACAAGTCCAGAGACACCGGAACTGATGTGAACAACATTTCCTCCCGCAAAATCAATAGCACCAAGACCCTTGATAAAGCCGCCAACGCCCCAGACCATATGAGCCAGAGGATAGTATACAAGGATGAGCCATAGGCCGATAAAAGCGAATAATGCTGAAAATTTCATTCTTTCAACCAACGATCCTGTAATGATTGCTGCTGTGATAATGGAAAACATCATTTGAAAAGCAGCAAAAAGAGTATGCGGGATGGTTTCTGCATAATCTGGGTTTGGCGCACCGGTAATCCCATGAAAGAATGCCCAGTTCAAATCGCCGATCAAGCCGCCCGTATCATTTCCGAATGAAAGGGAATACCCAATGGCCACCCAAAGAACGGATGCCAGGCCGCAAATGAAGAAAGAGGACATAATCGTGTTTAAAACATTTTTGCGCTTGACCATTCCACCATAAAACAGTGCCAGACCGGGTGTCATAAAAAATACCAGTACCGTTGAAATGAGGATAAAAGTGATATCCCCTGTGTTCATGTCTCCCATCATCAATCCCTCCATTAAATTGAGCATAAAATAATGGGCGTGCATTTTATTCCGACATTCTCAGATGCCTGCGAATAAAACACACGCCCTTGTGCATCGTAAAACGATTGCGAGTAAAAATCAGTTTACGCTGTAAAGTATATCCGCATAGGTCGGGAACGGCCAATGCTTTTTGGCAATCAGCGTTTCCAACTCGTCGACCACCAACCGCAGCTCCGACATGGCTCCAAACACGCTGCCCCGGTAGAATTTCGCAAGGTTCAGCGCATCGCTTTCGGATTTTGTTTCCAACGCGGCGGTTTCCAGAAGCTCCAGCTTTTTAAGCAGACAGAGGGACAGCGTGGAAATCTTGCCGAGCAGGTGTTCCTCCAAGGTGCAGTCATATGCGCCGCACGCTTTCTTATGGCAAAGAAGCTGTGCCAGTTCAGCCTGATAGCCGACACAGGCAGGGATAATCTCCTTTTTCACCATGTCGGCCATGGCCAGCGCTTCGATGTGCAATGTCTTGCAGTAGCCCTCCAGCAGAATCTCATACCGCGCATGGATTTCGGTTTCAGTAAAGACCTGATGGCGGGTGAAAACCTCCACGCTCTTTGGTGCTGCGAAAGCCGGCAACGCCTCTACGGTGGTTTTCAGGTTGGACAAGCCGCGTCTCGCCGCTTCTTGTACCCATTCAGCGGCGTAGTTGTTGCCGTTGAAGATGATGCGCTTGTGTTCCCGGATGGTCTGCTGAATCAGTGCGGTAAGTCCCTCTTTGAAATTCTCCGCCCTTTCCAGGGTATCCGCAAATTTTCGCAGCACCTCGGCTACGGCGGTATTGAGTACAATGTTCGGCCCGGCAATGGAAAAGGTGGAGCCCAGCATACGGAACTCAAACTTGTTGCCGGTAAAAGCAAAGGGCGAGGTGCGGTTGCGGTCGGTGGTGTCCTTCGGGAAGTGGGGCAGCACGGTTGCGCCGATTTCCATCTCCAGCTTCTGTCTGCCTTGATAAGCTGCGCCGGTTTCAATCGCTTCCAGAATCTCGGTTAGCTCGTCGCCTAAGAAAACGGATACGATAGCGGGCGGCGCTTCATTGGCACCCAGCCGATGGTCATTTCCGGCACCGGCCACCGATACCCGCAGCAAATCCTGATATTCGTCCACTGCCTTAACGATCGCAACGAGGAAGAGCAAAAACTGTGCGTTCTCATAGGGTGTTTCACCCGGTTCCAGTAAGTTTGTGCCTGCATCGGTGGAGATTGACCAGTTGTTGTGTTTGCCGCTGCCATTGACCCCGGCAAAGGGCTTCTCATGGAGCAGGCAGGCAAGGCCGTGCTGGTTGGCGATGCTTTTCAAGAGTTCCATGGTTAACTGGTTGTGGTCGGTAGCGATGTTGGTGGTGCTGAAAACCGGAGCCAGTTCATGCTGGGCCGGGGCCACTTCGTTGTGCTTGGTCTTGGCCAACACCCCCAGCTTCCACAGTTCCTCCTCCAGATGCCGCATAAAGGCGGCTACCCGGGGCTTGAGACTGCCGAAATAGTGGTCCTCCAACTCCTGACCCTTGGGGGGCCTTGCGCCGAACAGGGTTCGACCGGTGTACACCAAATCGGAGCGCTTTAAGTAAACCTCTTTATCAATGAGGAAGTATTCCTGCTCCGGGCCAACTGTTGTAATCACCCGCCGCACCTCTGTGTTGCCAAACAGCCGAAGAATACGCAGCGCCTGCTTGTCGAGGGCCTCCATGGAGCGGAGCAGCGGTGTTTTTTTGTCCAGGGCCTCGCCGCTGTAGGAGCAGAAGGCGGTAGGGATGCAGAGTGTCCCGTCTTTGATAAAGGCGTAGGAGGTGGTGTCCCAAACGGTATAGCCTCTGGCCTCAAAGGTTGCGCGCAAGCCACCCGAGGGGAAGCTGGAAGCGTCCGGTTCGCCGCGTACAAGCTCCTTGCCCGAAAATTCCATGATCACCCGCCCGTCCTTCGCAGGGGTGATAAAGCTGTCATGCTTTTCGGCCGTGATGCCGGTCATGGGCTGGAACCAATGGGTGAAATGGGTGGCACCCTTTTCCACAGCCCAATTCTTCATGGCGTTGGCCACCACATTGGCGATATCCAGTTCCAAATGAGTACCTTGGGCAATGGTCTTTTTTAATGCCTTGTAGGTATCCTTGGGTAATCTGGACTGCATGACCGTGTCGTTAAACACCATACTGCCAAACAGATTCGGAATGTCCTTCACAACAATTCCCCCTTACAATCATTCAATCCCGGCGGTCTTACATCCGACAGCCAACATCATTTTTGAAACAAAAAAAACAAAGGCGCCGGGGATCTTTCGTCCCCAACGCCTTTGTTGGTTGTGCTTATGATATTCGCCTGAGAGCAGTTTGTCAATAACATTTTCGAAAATTTGCCGGAAGCCGATTTCCCGCCTGCAATAAACCCCGTTTTTATTCGACCATTCGATGGAATAGGGTTTGGGCTGGATGCAAAAATAAACTTTAAAACAGGTATTGACAGAGGGGTGATTTAGTTGTACGCTGTTTACTGAACAAAGGCGTTCATTAGATCATGCGTTAAGCAGATAAAAAACTGGGTCGCTCCGGTTTTGACTGCTTGCATGATGTAATGAGCGCCTTTTTGTATGCTTTAGGGGGTCTTAGCATGAAAGAAGGTCAAGTGAGAATACCGTCCGGCTGTGCCATATCCGGACTGATTGATAAAACCGGCAAGCGTATGAGCGGCGAGGCGATTATTCGGTCCATTTCGGTTATGCGTGACCGCAGCAACGGCTTGGGTGGCGGCTTTGCGGCTTACGGCATCTACCCTGAATACAAGGATTATTATGCGTTGCATATTTTTTACGAGCATACCGCAGCTAAAAAAAGCTGTGAGGAATTTTTAGAGCGGCATTTTGATATCATCAACCTGTCCAAAATCCCCACGAGAAGAATGAAGGAAATCACGGATGAACCGCTCATCTGGCGCTATTTTGTAACGCCGCTGCCCACAAAACTGGCCGAAAGTCAGCTTGACGAGCGGGAGTTTGTGGCCCGGTGCGTGTTCCGGGTCAACACAACAATTAACGGAGCGTATATCTTTTCCGGCGGCAAGAACATGGGCGTATTCAAAGGGGTGGGGTACCCCGAGGATGTGGGCAGGTTCTATCGTCTGGAGGAATACGAGGGCTACTGCTTTACGGCGCACGGCCGTTATCCCACCAACACGCCGGGCTGGTGGGGCGGTGCGCACCCCTTTGCGTTGCTGGATTATGCGGTGGTGCATAACGGCGAGATTTCCTCTTACGATGCCAACCGCCGCGCCATTGAAATGTACGGCTACAAATGCACGTTACAAACTGACACCGAGGTTATTACCTATATCGTGGACTATCTGCACCGGAGGAAAGGCCTTTCCTTTGACGAAATTGCCTCGGTGATCGCCGCACCCTTCTGGCAGACCATCGAAGCGATGCCGCCGGAGGAGCGGGAAACCAGCGAATATCTGCGCAATGTCTTTGCGGCGCAGCTGATTACCGGCCCGTTCTCCATCCTTGTGGGCTTCGAAGGCGGCCTAATGGCGCTGAACGACCGTCTCAAGCTGCGCAGCATGGTGGTTGCTGAAAAGGACGACATCGTCTACGTCGCAAGCGAGGAAGCGGCGATCCGCATGATCGAACCCAATTTGGCGAAGGTATGGTCGCCGGGCGGCGGTCAACCCGTGATTGTTCGTGTGAATGGAGGTGAGCGGTAATGGCGATTAACTTTCTATATCCAGATTACGAAGTGGTTCGGGATTTCGAGCGGTGCATGGTGTGCCGAGTCTGTGAGCGCCAGTGTGCCAATGGGGCACATGCCTTTTTGCCGGAGGCAAACAAAATGGCCTGTGACGATGCCAAATGTGTCAACTGCCATCGCTGCGTGTCCCTCTGTCCCACCCGGGCACTCAAAATTGTAAAAAGCGATCACACCTATAAGGAAAATGCCAACTGGAGCGGCAAGACGATCAAAGAGCTTTACCGTCAGGCGGGCAGCGGGGGTGTGCTGCTCTCCAGCATGGGCAATCCGGAAAATTACCCGGTTTATTTTGATAAAATCCTGCTCAACGCCTCACAGGTGACCAATCCCTCCATCGACCCGCTGCGTGAGCCGATGGAAACCAAGGTATTCCTTGGCGCAAAGCCGCAACAGATTCAGCGGGACCCCAAGGGCCGGATTGTGAACAACCTTGCCCCTCATCTCACCCTTTCGATGCCGGTGATGTTTTCCGCTATGAGTTACGGTTCGATCAGCTATAACGCACATGAAAGTCTGGCGAGGGCGGCGGAGCAACTCGGTATCCTTTACAACACCGGCGAGGGCGGACTGCATGAGGATTTTTACCGTTTTGGCAATAATACCATTGTGCAGGTTGCCTCGGGACGTTTTGGCGTTCACCCCGATTACCTAAACAGCGGCGCAGCCATCGAGATCAAGATGGGGCAGGGGGCGAAGCCGGGGATCGGCGGACATCTGCCGGGGACCAAGATTGTGGGCGACGTATCCCGCACCCGCATGATCCCCGAGGGCGGCGACGCAATTTCTCCCGCACCCCACCACGACATCTACTCCATTGAGGATTTACGCCAACTGGTCTTTTCACTCAAGGAAGTGACCAACTATCAAAAGCCGGTAATCGTCAAGATTGCGGCGGTGCATAATGTATCGGCCATCGCCAGCGGCATCGCCAGAAGCGGTGCGGACATCATCGCCATTGACGGCTTTCGCGGCGGTACGGGAGCCGCACCTACGCGCATCCGGGACCATGTAGGTATCCCCATCGAACTGGCGCTGGCCAGCGTTGACAAGCGTCTGCGCGACGAGGGCATTCGGGACAATGTGTCGCTGGTGGTGGGCGGCAGTATCCGCAGCAGCGCCGACATTGTAAAGGCGATTGCCCTGGGTGCGGACGCAGTTTATATCGCAACGGCGGCACTTTTAGCCCTCGGCTGTCACCTGTGCCGGAGCTGTCATACGGGTAAGTGCAACTGGGGCATTGCCACCCAGGTGCCGGAGTTGGTCAAACGGCTGAATCCGCAAGTCGGATCTAAGCGCCTGGTAAATCTCCTGACCGCCTGGCGGCACGAAATCAAGGAGATGATGGGCGGCATGGGAATTAATTCCATCGAGAGCTTGCGGGGCAACCGGCTCATGCTGCGCGGGGTGGGACTGACCGAAAAGGAGCTTAAAATTTTGGGCATCAAGTATGCGGGAGAGTAGAGGTGTAGGCGGATGAATATATCTGCTGCAAACATGGATTTCAAGCAACTGAACGAGCAAATCAAAACTGCCGTCGGCAACGTTTGTATCAGCCATTGCTGCGGGCAGCGTTTTATCGGCAGAGGCTTTAAGGATAAGACCATTACCATTCACGGTACGCCGGGCAATGCCTTGGGGGCCTATCTGGACGGAGCCACCATTGAGGTGCGGGGCAACACCCAGGATGCGGTGGGTGATACGATGAACAATGGTAAAATCATTGTCCACGGCAACGCCGGAGACGCCTTGGGGTATGCGATGCGGGGCGGCAGTATCTTTGTCCGGGACGATGCCGGATATCGCACCGGCATCCATATGAAGCAGTATCAGGACAGAAAGCCGGTCATCGTAGTGGGCGGCAAAGTCGGCAGCTTTCTCGGCGAGTATCTGGCGGGAGGTTTGATTGTGGTGCTGGGGATCGGCACGGAGGACACCCCGGTGGGCAACTTCACCGGCACGGGTATGCATGGAGGGCGCATTTTCATCCGCACAAATAAGGAACTTACCGGATTACCGGCGCAGGTTACGGCTGAAATCGCCGGGCCTGAGGAGATGAGCGAAATCCTGCCGCTGCTGTCCGAGTTTTGCTCTCTTTTTGGCGTGGCTGCCGATGACCTTATAAAAGATAGCTATTATGTTTTAAAACCAAACGCCAAAAATCCGTATCAGCAGCTTTATACCGCAAATTAAAGGAGGGGAAACAACGTGAATGCTACCGTGGGCGAGGTATTGCAGTTTGTCAAAGAAAACGACGTAAAATTTATTCGGCTGTCCTTCTGCGATCCCTTTGGAACACAAAAAAACATTGCGATTATGCCGGGTCAATTACCGGGTGCCTTTGAGCATGGCATATCCTTTGACGCACATGCGATCAAGGGCTTTAGAGATGTGACAAAATCCGATCTGCTCCTGTTCCCCGACCCGGCCACCCTTACGGTGCTGCCATGGAGACCGGGCCCCGGCCGGGTTGTACGCTTTTATTGCAACATCAAAAACCCGGACGGCTCTGACTTTAACCACGACAGCCGCTATTTGCTGAAAAGAGTGATCCAGCGGTACGAGCGGTTAGGTTATGTCTGCAAGATTGGTGCAGAGTGCGAATTCTATCTCTTTAAGACCGATGATAACGGTGACCCCACCGGGATCACGCTGGATAAGGGCGGCTACCTTGACATCGCTCCCCTTGATAAAGGTGAAAACATCCGGCGCGAGATTTGCCTGTGCCTTGAGGAAATGGGCATGATTCCCGAAGCATCCCATCACGAGCAGGGTCCGGGACAAAATGAAATCGACTTCAAATTCAGCGATGCCCTTACCGCGGCGGATAATTTGCTGATCTTTAAATCGGTGGTAAAAGCAATCGCCGCACGAAACGGCCTGTTTGCTTCCTTTATGCCCAAACCTTTGCCGCAATCAGCCGGCAGCGGACTGCATGTCAACCTCTCCATCGCACAAAATGGGCTGAACCTGTTCAAAAATACGGCCCAAGGTCACTCCAACATTGCCGAGAGTTTTATGGCGGGTGTTTTGGCAAAAACGCCGGAAATCACCTTGTTTCTCAACCCACTCTGCAATTCCTACGAGCGGTTCGGCAGCTTTGAAGCACCCAAATATGTTTCGTGGTCGCATCAAAACCGCTCGCAGCTTGTACGGATTCCCGCAGCTACGGGAGAACGTATGCGCATGGAACTGCGATCGCCCGACCCTGCCGTCAACCCGTATCTCGCCTTCGCTTTGATTATGGCAGCGGGCCTGGCGGGCATTGAGGCAAGCCTTGTATTACCGCCGGCTGTTGATGTCGACCTGTATACAGCGGCTGAGAGCATTACGAAAAACATGGCCCTGCTCCCGGACAGCCTTGAAAAAGCCATTGCCCTTGCAGAAAGCAGCAGCCTGGTTCGGGAAGTCGTCGGCGAGACGCTGCTCGGCGAATATCTTGCCTTTAAGAAGGCGGAGGCCGCTGCGTTTGCTCGGGAAGCCAATAAAGAGGTATTTTACCGGGATCGATATTTCAGCGTTATATAGCTGTCCAATCCGATCAAGAAAGGCGGTGGCTCAATGGATAACGCTCTGATTGTTTCTTCCTCTGAAAAAAGCATCACCTTTTTCACGGAAATGTTACGCGCCGCCTCCATTGGGCAGATTGTGGTTCTGGGAACCTGCGGCGAAGCAAGGCGGCTTCTTTTGGAGCGGGATTTTGATTTGGTGTTGATTAATGCGCCGCTTCGCGACGAATCGGGAGAGAGCCTTGCCGGGCATATTGCGTCCAAAGGGGTCAGCCAAGTGATTCTCGTGGTGAAAAGTGAATTCTTCGAAGAGGTATCTGCGCTCACCGAGCAGACAGGGGTTCTAACCGTTGCCAAGCCGATGAACAGAACATTGTTTTGGGCGGCTCTTAGGCTGGCCAAATCAGTGGGTTTGAGATTGAAATCCATGCAGTCTGAGAACAGCAAGCTGAAGCAGAAAATTGAGGATATACGCATTGTCGATCGCGCCAAGTGTATTCTGATTTCGCATCTCAGCATGAGCGAGCAGGAAGCCCATCGCTATATTGAAAAGCAGGCGATGGATATGCGTACCACCAAGAGAGCGGTGGCGGAAGGAATACTCAAAATATACGAAAATTAGCGAAAAACCGCAGGGGGAATGCGCCGTTTTCGGGGTTAGCGCCTCGGGGAAGCAGCGGAATGAAGGAGAAAACAAGATGAGCGGACTTTACTTAATTTTAGAAAACGGCACGGTCTTTGCCGGGGAGAGCTTCGGCGCAGAGGGCGAAGTGACGGGTGAAATTGTTTTTACTACCGGCATGACCGGCTATTTGGAAACCCTTACCGATCCAAGCTACCATGGCCAAATTGTCCTCCAGACCTTTCCCCTTATTGGGAATTACGGTGTCATCCCCGCTGATTTTGAAAGCGTCTCCGGCGGCCCAAAGGCCTATATCGTAAAAACGCCGTGCCAAGTTCCCTCCAATTTCCGCAGCGAGGGCAATCTTGGCACTTTTTTAAAGGAGAAAGGGATTGTCGGGCTTTACGGCATCGACACCAGGGCGCTCACCAGGATCATCCGGGAGCAGGGCGTGATGAATGGCAAAATCACCGCCGCTCCGCCCGGCGAGATTCCGCCGGAGGAAATACGCGCCTACAAAATCCAGAATGCTGTGCAAAGTGTTTCCTGCACAGTGCCGGCACTTTACAAGGCGGACCAAACAAAATATACGGTTGCTTTGTTTGATTTCGGATTCAAGGAGAACATCAAGCGGGAGCTTCTAAAACGCAACTGTGCTGTGTGGGTTCTCCCCTATCATACACCACCCGAGGAGGTAATCCGGCTGGCCCCTGATGGGATCATGCTTAGCAACGGTCCCGGCGACCCTGCCGAAAACATCGCCATACTTGAAAACCTAAAGGTGCTGCTGCAGACGGGTATTCCCATTTTTGGCATCTGTCTCGGTCATCAGCTGCTTGCCCTAGCCAGCGGTTTTCAGACCTATAAGTTGAAATACGGACATCGCGGAGCCAACCAGCCGGTGAAGAATCTGAAAACGGGGCGGATTTACATCAGCAGCCAAAACCACGGCTACGCTGTCAGCCAAGAGAGTGTTGATACAGGCGTTGCCGAGCCGTGGTTTGTCAATGTCAACGACCGAACCTGCGAGGGGTTATGGTATCAGCAGATTCCGGCATTCTCGGTGCAGTTCCATCCCGAGGGGTGCGGGGGGCCGCAGGACACGGCCTTTCTGTTTGATTTATTCATAGAAAAGTTGGAGGGCAAAAAATATGCCGCTGGATAAAAGCATCAACAAGGTTTTGGTAATCGGCTCAGGGCCGATTGTTATTGGGCAGGCGGCAGAATTTGATTATGCAGGTACCCAGGCTTGCCGTGTTTTGCGGGAAGACGGTATTGAAATCGTACTGGTCAATTCCAACCCCGCCACCATTATGACCGATAAAAACATTGCCGACAAAATCTATATTGAGCCTCTGACCCTGACCACCATCAAGCGCATCATCGAAAAGGAGCGTCCCGACAGCATTTTATCGGGCTTGGGCGGCCAGACGGGCTTAACCCTCTGTATGCAGCTTGCCCGGGACGGTTTTCTCGACAAAATGAATATGCGGCTGCTCGGCAGCTCGCCGGAAACCATCGACAAAGCCGAGGATCGTCAGGTTTTCAAGGAAACGATGCAGAAAATCGGGCAACCGGTGGTGCCCTCCGTCATCGCCACCGAGCTTGGTACGGCCCTTGCCTTTGCGGATGAAATCGGCTATCCTGTCATTGTGCGCCCCGCCTTTACTTTAGGGGGGAGCGGCGGCGGAATTGCCCAGACAAGGGCGGAGCTGGCGGAAATTGCCGGGGGCGGGTTGGCTCTGTCTCCCATCCGTCAGATACTGGTGGAAAAATCCATTGCCGGCTGGAAGGAAATCGAGTTTGAGGTCATGCGGGATAAGGCGGGCAATGCCATTACCGTCTGCTCCATGGAGAACTTTGATCCGGTGGGGGTACATACCGGTGACAGCATCGTCATTGCGCCCGCCGTTACGCTGGCCGACAGAGAGTATCAAATGCTGCGCACGGCGGCGCTGGACATCATTCAGGCGCTCGGCGTGGAGGGAGGCTGCAACTGCCAGTTTGCGCTGCACCCGCACAGCTTTGAGTATGCCGTCATTGAGGTCAATCCCCGGGTATCCCGTTCCTCGGCACTGGCCAGCAAGGCGACAGGCTACCCCATCGCCAAGGTGGCAACCAAAATCGCCATCGGCTATCGGCTGGACGAGATCATCAATGCCGTTACCGGCAACACCTTCGCCGCCTTCGAGCCGACCTTGGACTATGTGGCGGTTAAGCTCCCCAAATGGCCCTTTGATAAATTTGTCTACGCCAAAAAGGACTTGGGTACCCAGATGAAGGCCACCGGCGAGGTAATGGCCATGGCCGATACCTTTGAGGAAGCACTGCTCAAAGCGGTGCGCGGTGCGGAGATTGGACTGAACAACTTGGAACTGCCTCGACTGGCGGGAAAGACCGACAAGGAGATCGGGGAACTCCTGCATCGGGTCACCGATCAGCGGCTGTTTGTGCTGTATGAGGCTCTCCGGCGGGGGATAGGCATAGACGAGGTGCATTTGATTACCAAAGTAGACCGCTGGTTCTTGCACGGACTGAAAAACATTGCGGAAATTGACGCTCCGTCCAAACCACTCAGCTATAAAATGGTGGATACCTGCGGCGGCGAATTTGCCGCTAAAACGCCCTATTTCTATTCCGTTCAAAAGGCTGCGGAGAACGAGGCACTGCCCTTTATCAATCGGTCGGCAAGGCCCCGGGTCGTGGTACTGGGCAGCGGTCCCATCCGCATTGGACAAGGCATCGAATTTGACTATGCCTGTGTCCATTGTGTGTGGACGCTGAAAAAGCTGGGCTATGAGGTTGTTGTCATCAACAACAACCCCGAGACGGTGTCCACCGACTTTGACACCGGCGACCGGCTTTATTTTGAGCCTCTGTGCATTGAGGATGTGATGAACATCATCCAAATCGAAAGGCCGGTGGGTGTGGTGGTGGCATTCGGCGGCGGTACGGCCATCAAGCTGACCCAAAGGCTGCACCAGTGCGGTGTCCCCATCATCGGCACCTCTGCCGACAGCATCGACCTTTGCGAAGATCGGGGGCGGTTTGACGCACTGCTGGAGGAACTTGCGATACCCCGTCCCCGGGGGTTTGGCGTGACCAGCGAAGCGGCGGCCCTGGAGGCTGCGGAGAGGCTGGGCTTCCCCGTGCTGTTGCGCCCGTCTTATGTGCTGGGCGGGCAGAACATGATCATCGCCTTTGAGCCCGCCGACATTCGGGAATACATGAAGATCATCCTGCGGCAACAGCAGGAAAACCCCGTGCTGATTGACAAATACCTGTCGGGCAGGGAGATTGAGGTGGATGCCATCTGCGACGGTGTGGATGTCCTCATCCCCGGCATCATGGAGCATATCGAGCGCACCGGCATCCATTCCGGGGACAGCATTGCCGTTTACCCAGCTTTGCATATTGAGGATGAACTGGCCGGACGGATTTTCCAGGTGACCCAAAGGCTCTGCCTGGCGCTGCGGGTAAAGGGGCTGGTCAACATCCAGTATGTGCTGTATCAGGACGAAATCTATGTCATTGAGGTAAACCCTAGGGCTTCGCGGACGGTGCCTTATATCAGCAAGGTGACCGGCGTGCCCATGTGTGAGCTGGCTACCCGCGTCAGCTTGGGAGAAACCTTGGCCGCCCTGGGATATTCGGCCGGGATTGCGAAAATTCCGCCCTATGTCGCGGTGAAGGTGCCGGTGTTCTCCTTTGAAAAGCTCACCGATGTGGATACCCAGCTGGGGCCGGAGATGAAATCCACAGGCGAGGTGCTGGGGCTGGGCAAAAACTTGAAGGAAGCGCTGTACAAAGGACTGTTGGCGGCGGGCTACCGGCTGGAAAAGCGCGGCGGTGTGCTGATTACCGTGCGGGATAGTGACAAGCCGGAAATCGCCGTGCTTGCTGAAAAACTGTGTGCAGGCGGCTTTACGCTCTACGCCACCGAAGGCACGGCAAGGTATCTGAGCGGCCATGGCTTGGCGGTCCAAAGGGTCGGGAAAATCCACGAGGGTGTTCCGAACAACACGGCGGCGCTGTTGGAGAGCGGCAAGGTCAGCTATGTCATTTCCACCTCCGCAAAGGGCAGAAACCCGGCCGACGACGATGTGAAAATCCGCCGCAAGGCGTGTGCCCTGGGCATTCCGTGCCTAACCTCCGTAGATACGGCGGGCGCGCTGGCCGACAGCTTGCTTTCCGGGTACAGCGAAATCAATACCGAATTGATCGACATTAACCGGCTGAGGAGTGAGCGTATGGAACTGAAATTCACCAAAATGCAGGGCTGCGGCAACGACTATATTTATATCAACTGTTTTGACCAGGCCGCCACCGGCGGCGTGGCTATTAATTCGCCGGAATCGCTGTCGGTGCTGCTTTCCGACCGACACTTCGGCGTGGGCGGTGACGGCATCGTGCTGATGCTGCCTTCCGACGTGGCCGACGCGAAGATGCGCATGTTCAATCTGGATGGCAGCGAAGGTAAAATGTGCGGCAATGCGATCCGCTGCATGGCTAAGTACCTGTACGATAATGCCCAGGTCCGCAAGCCGGAGATGACCATTGAAACCCTCTCCGGCATCAAACACCTGACCCTTTACACCAAAAACGGCTTGGTATCCTCGGTGCGGGTGGATATGGGCAAGGCGGAACTGAACCCCGCAAAAATCCCCGTGAAGCTTCCCGGCGACCGCATCGTGGCGACGGAAGCGGCAATCGGCGGCAGGAAATACGCAATCACCTGTATCTCCATGGGCAATCCGCATTGTGTTGTGTTTTGCGAGGCTGTGGATGGCCTGCGGCTTTCCGAAATCGGCCCGCTGTTTGAGACGGCCCCCCTTTTTCCCGACCGGGTGAATACCGAATTTGTGGAGGTGATTGATCGAAATCACCTCAAAATGCGGGTATGGGAGCGTGGCAGCGGCGAAACCCTGGCCTGCGGCACCGGCGCCTGTGCATCGACCGTGGCGGCGGTGCTGAACGGGCATTGCGACAAAGACACCGACATCATCGTACGACTGCTCGGCGGAGAGCTTACTGTGCGATACACAGATGATGCGGTGTTTATGACCGGCGAATGCAAAAAAGTGTTTGATGGGACGGTAGAAATATGAGCGAAGGCGGCCCTAATTGCCAAATACCGCTGATATAAGGAGGATGAGCATGAACATCAATCAAAATTACCTAAATTTAAAGGATAGTTATCTGTTTTCGCTGGTGGCTAAAAAGGTGAATGAATATAAGGCACAGCACCCCGAAAAGGAAGTCATCCGCTTGGGTATCGGCGACGTGACACGCCCCCTGGTGCCGGCGGTGGTGGCGGCCATGGGCACCGCTGTGCTGGAGATGGGGGATGCCGCCACTTTTCGCGGCTACGGCGAGGAACAGGGCTGCGCCTTTTTGCGGCAGGCCCTTTGCGGATATTACGCAGGAAAAGGCGTGGCTCTTGCCGACAGCGAGGTCTTTATCAGCGATGGTGCCAAGAGCGACCTTGGCAATATCTTGGACATTTTCGACACGGATAACACCGTGCTGATCCCTGATCCAGTGTATCCGGTCTATGTGGATACCAACATGATGGCCGGGCGGCAGATTGTTTTTGTCAACGGAAACACGGAAAACAACTTCCTGCCTATGCCTGATCGTCAAGTAAAGGCAGATATTATCTATCTCTGCTCCCCGAACAATCCCACCGGTGCGGTTTACAGCAAGGAGCAGTTGGCAAACTGGGTGACCTATGCCCTGGAGCAAAATGCGGTCATTCTGTTTGACAGTGCCTACGAAATCTTTGTGCAAGATGAAAAATTGCCCACCAGCATCTATCAGATTGAAGGAGCAAAGAAGTGCGCCATTGAATTTTGCTCTCTTTCCAAGACAGCGGGCTTTACCGGGGTGCGGTGCGGCTATACCGTGGTGCCTCACGACTTGGTTCGCCATAACACGCCCTTGAACAAGCTATGGTTGCGGCGGCAGACCACCAAATTCAACGGCGTGCCCTATATCGTGCAGCGGGGTGCGGAGGCGGTTTTTTCCAGTGAAGGATTTGCGCAAATCAAAGAAAACATCGCCTATTATTTGCACAACGCCCAGCTGATTGCCGACACACTCCGCAAACTGGATATTTGGTTTGTCGGAGGAGAAAACTCGCCCTATATCTGGCTAAAATGTCCGAGCGGCTTGTCATCGTGGGATTTCTTTGACCACCTTCTGACCAATGCGGGTATTGTGGGCACACCGGGAGTCGGATTTGGCGCCAACGGCGAAGGCTTTTTTCGGCTCACCGCCTTTGGCGATAGAGAGAATGTTCAAAAAGCGATGACAAAGCTGCGCGGCCTATCATAGGAGTCCCCTCTTGACCAAACAGGCGCGTTGGGGAGCCTGAAAAATAAGCAAAACAGGGCCTTTCGGTCTTGCAAAACACGCTGTTCCAAGGTAACATGACAGCGGAGGGAGCATTGCCCGCCCGCCTATAAAAGGTTTTAGCTTATAGCCCACGGCACATGGCTGATGACTGGTTAAGAGGTGTAGAAGGCCCATGATTGACAAAAGACTTTTAAAAGAGGCCAGCAAAACCCGCTTTTATCTAGTACTGACCATCGGGTTAGGGATGGTTACTGGTTTAATCGTGGTTTGGCAAGCGAAGGTGCTGGCCAGTATCGTTAGTCAGGTATTTATTAATCAATATCAGCTGGCCCAAGTACAAACCTTACTAATCATTTTGTTGGGCTTAATTTTTATCAGAGCCTTGCTGGCTTGGTATAGCGAAATCAATGCCCACCGGGTGGCTGCCAGGATCAAAGCTGAGCTGCGCCAGCGGCTGCTGGAACAGCTTTTTCAGCTTGGTCCGGTCCAGGTCAGGGGAGAAAGAACCGGCGAATTAACGAATCTACTGGTGGAAGGGATTGAAGCACTGGAAGACTACTTTGCCGGCTATATACCTCAACTGGTGCTGGCCGTGGCAGTGCCCCTGACGGTGCTGCTATTTGTACTGCCCATTGATCGAACTTCCGGTTTAATCCTTCTTCTGACTGCCCCCTTAATACCTTTGTTTATGATCTTGATTGGCCAATGGGCCGATCATTTAACGAAACGCCAATGGCATGTTTTAAGCCGTATGAGTGCACACTTTTTGGATGTTTTGCAGGGCTTGACCACATTGAAACTTTTTGGCCGGAGCAAAGATCAAATCCGAGTTATTGGCAGGATCAGTGCGGAGTTTCGCCAGACCACCATGGGAGTACTGAGGGTGGCCTTCCTTTCTGCTTTGGTGTTGGAGTTACTGGCCACCATCAGTACCGCCTTGGTGGCAGTTGGGCTGGGATTAAATCTGATCTATGACCGGATTACCTTTGAAAAGGCCTTTTTTCTATTATTACTGGCCCCGGAATTCTATTGGCCCTTACGGTTATTAGGAGCAAAATTTCATGCGGGCATGAACGGTGTGCAGGCCGCCAATCGTATCTTTGAAATACTTGATCAGCCTGTTCAGACAAGCACGGCAAAGGTTCAAGGGGCTAGTCTCAATCAGCAAAGGATTCATCTTTCCTTTGAGAAGGTTCACTTCTCCTATGATCAAACCGCAGAAATAGTAAAGGGGGTATCCTTCGATTTAGGCCCTGGCCAGAAGGTTGCCCTGGTGGGACCCAGCGGAGCAGGGAAATCCACCCTAGCTAATCTATTAATGGGTTATATTCAACCCACCAAGGGCTTGATTCGGGTTAATGGTCTGCCCTTGGAGAGTTTAGCTGGCCAGGAATGGCGTCAGCTCGTTGCCCTGGTACCCCAAACACCCTATCTTTTTTATGGTACCGTAGCAGAAAATATCTTGTTCGGCAGGCCCGGAGCAACCGAAGCAGAAGTAAGGGCTGCTGCCCACAGGGCCGGTGCCCAGGAATTCATTGAAAAGTTACCCCAGGGCTATGACACACCCGTTGGTGAACAGGGTCTAAAGCTTAGCGGGGGACAGGCACAACGCTTGGCCATAGCCAGAGCCTTTTTGAAAAATGCACCTGTCTTGGTCTTGGATGAAGCCACTGCCGGGTTAGACCTGTCCACCGAATTGGCTGTGCAGGGAGCGATGAAGCGTCTGATGGAAGGAAGAACGGTGTTCATC
Organism: Desulfotomaculum sp. 1211_IL3151; assembly: GCF_036763075.1. Classification (NCBI taxonomy): domain Bacteria; kingdom Bacillati; phylum Bacillota; class Clostridia; order Eubacteriales; family Desulfotomaculaceae; genus Desulfotomaculum; species Desulfotomaculum sp. 1211_IL3151. The sequence goes on from NZ_JBAIYV010000013.1 coordinate 50,593, forward strand.
ATTGCCCATCGGTTAGCGACGATTTATGACGCTAACCATATTTTGGTTTTAAATGAGGGCAGGATTGTGGAAGAAGGCCAGCATCAAAAACTACTGGAGCAGAAAAAGCTCTATTACGACTTGGTAAGGGCCTATGGGGGGTGTCAGGAATGAGTCCCCTGCGGCAATTGTTTTTGCTGGTGCTGCCCCATTGGCGGCCTATGCTGCTGGCTGTTCTATTGGGTTTTTTTACGGTAGCCAGCAATATCGGACTGCTTACTACTTCAGCGTACTTAATCACCAGAGCAGCCCTGCATCCCCCGGTACTGGATTTAATGGTGGCCATTGTTGGGGTGCGGTTTTTTGGCATTGCCAGAGCCGTTTTTCGCTACATGGAAAGGTATTTTTCCCACGACGTGACCTTCCGTATCCTTAGCAGTATGCGGGTATGGTTTTATAGAAAGGTAGAACCCCTGGCACCCAGCCGTCTAATGGACTACCATAGCGGGGATTTGTTAAGCAGAATTGTCACCGATGTGGAAACCCTCAAAAACTTCTATCTGCGTGTTCTTTCACCGCCCTTGGTGGCTCTCTTGACTCTTATGGTCAGCTGTTATTTTTTAGCCTGGTTTGATGTAAGAATGTCTTTCCTCCTACTGTTATTTTTTCTCATGGCTGGGCTGGTGGCACCTTTATTAATTGGCTGGTGGAGCCGCCCTTGGGGGAAGGAAATTGTGCAGTCCAAGTCAAACCTAAACGCACTGCTAGTGGACAGCATCCAGGGGATGGCTGATATTGAGGCCTTTGGTCAACGGAGCCGGCAACTTAAGAAAGTGGCCAAGGAAACGGCCAAGTTGTTAAAACTGCAAGGAAGTATAGCTAAAATCAATGGGTTAGCCAATTCCTTAACGGGCCTGTGCATGAATCTGGCCATGTGGAGCATTTTGGTACTGGCCATCCTAAAGACGGAACAGGGAGAACTGGCGGGGATTGATATCGCCATGCTGGCCCTGGTGGCCCTGAGCAGTTTTGAAGCAGTGACTCCCTTACCGCTAATTTTGCCATTCTTCCAAGAAAGTTTGGCCGCTGCCCAAAGATTGCTTGCTATCACTGGCCCCGCAGGTCCTAACTGGCATAACCGGCAAGAAAATACTTCACCCCAGGGGTATGACATACAGGTTTCCCAGCTCAGTTTTCGATATGCTGCAGATAGTCCCTGGGTATTGCGAAATGTTAGTTTTACAGTTCCCCAGGGGAAGAAAGTGGCGATTATTGGACCCAGTGGCTCGGGTAAGAGCACCTTGGTCAATCTGCTGCTGGGCTTTTTCGATTACCAGGCGGGCAGCTTAAAGCTTGGCGGCAGAGAAATTAGGGACTACCAGCAAGAAAAACTGCTGGAGCAGCTGGCAGTTGTGACCCAACGTACCCATTTGTTTAACACCACGATCAGGGAAAATTTATTATTGGCGCGGCCGGATGCCAGCCGGGAAGAGCTGGTTCGTGCTGCCCGGAAGGCCAAAATTCACGATTTTATCCTATCTTTGCCCGAAGGTTATGAAACCTATATCGGAGAAGGTGGTTTTAAACTATCAGGGGGACAGAGACAGCGTCTGGCCATTGCCAGAGCTATTTTAAAGAATGCGCCAATTCTGATACTGGATGAGGTGGCTACCGGCATAGACCCGCTGGCCGAGCAGGAGATCATGCAGGACCTCTACCAACTAATGCAGGAAAAAACGACACTGGTCATTACTCACAATTTAATGGGGTTAGAGCAAATGGATGAGGTGATTGTCCTTGTAGAAGGCAAAGTGGTGGAAAGGGGTAATATATTTTAATATTTAGCAAACAATTCTTGAAATATCAACTATTTTAAAGAAATAAGCAGGGATAATGTTGCATTCAAGACCTAAACACCTCAAATGCGGTATGTGGTATTACCACTTAGATTGAAGCTCTGCTGACTTAGAGTTATGATAGGATCATGCTTCTTCATAATTACAGATGAGGTGTTAACTATGATAACCATGATCGAAGGACCTTAAAGGCATTTTCAAATCTATTCAATAATAAAAAAAGGAAGGTTTTGAAGATGCAGTCGGGAGAGCAGCAATTGTCGTTAGCAAAAATACAGTTTTTTGGCCGCATGGAAGGTTATAGTTTAGAGGCATTACGTAAGGATATTATTTCAGGCATTATTGTTGGTGTTGTGGCTATTCCCCTAGCCTTGGCCTTTGCCATTGCCTCAGGGGTAAAGCCGGAGTATGGTATTTATACATCGATCATTGCCGGAGCACTGGTGGGTATTTTTGGTGGCTCACGGGTGCAAATTGCCGGTCCCACAGGGGCCTTTGTACCGGTATTGCTTTCGATCGTGATGTTGTACGGCTTTGAGAATTTACTGTTGGCTGGTTTGTTATCAGGTATTATGCTTATCTTCATGGGTATTACTCGGATGGGAACCTTGATTAAATTTATTCCGAGGCCAGTAACAGTTGGTTTTACTGCGGGCATCGCAGTGATTATTTTTACTGGACAAATTGATACCTTCCTTGGGTTACAGGGGGTTGTCAAGCATGAGTATTTTCTGCAAAATATTTCCGAACTAGCTAGGTATATACACACCACTCAACTGCCTAGTATTGTTGTAGCAATGGTCTGTCTTTCTTTTTTGCTTATTACACAAAGGTATTTTCCCAGTATCCCCGGTCCATTGGTGGGCTTGCTGGCATCTACCCTGGTGGCATCGCTTTTTTTTAATGGTGCAGTTGATACCATTGGCTCAAAATTTGGAGCAATTCCAGCGGCTTTACCTGAATTTCAGATGCCCCGACTTAAACTGGATGCAGTAATCAATATGATGGGGCCAGCCTTTACCATCGCCATGTTAGGCAGTATCGAGTCACTGCTGTCTTGCATGGTGGCAGATGAAATGATTGGCAGTAAGCACGATAGCAATAAAGAGTTAATTGGCCAGGGCATTGCCAATGTAATTACACCTCTATTTGGTGGTATTGCTGCCACCGGTGCCATTGCCCGTACCGCCACCAATATTAGAAGTGGGGGCACAAGCCCTGTATCCGCTGTGGTTCATTCTTTGACAGTGCTCTTTTTAATTCTTGCGTTAGCACCCATGGTTTCTAAAATACCCTTAGCCAGCATGGCTCCCATCTTAATGCTGGTGGCCTGGAATATGAGTGGTTTGCATGAAATTAAACATTTATTAAGAACCACCAAAAGTGATGCGGCAGTTCTTTTTGCCACCTTTTTGTTAACCGTATTTTTGAATTTAACCATCGCCGTGGGATTTGGTCTGTTGCTGGCAGTGGCGTTATTTATCAACCGCATGAGTGATACCATGTCCGTGCAAAAGGTTTTACCGGATCATAGCGCCAATGAAAAGGTAACCTCCGATGTGGTTACCCCGATCCATGATTGCCCGCAAATCGGTATTTTTACCATCAATGGCGCGCTTTTCTTTGGGGCAGTGGAAACCTTTGAAAAAACCCTTACCAATTGTTTAGCCGCTAAACCGAAGGTATTAATCCTCAGAATGGGCAATGTTTTCGTAATGGATGCAACGGCGCAAGTGGCTTTAGAGCATATCGTGGATCATTTTCAGAAACAAAAAGGGACCATCCTGATATCTGGCTTAAAAGCACAGCCGGAAAAGGTTTTAAGAAATTCCGGTTTGTTTGATAAGATTGGTCAAAGCCATTTCTTTGGAGGCACAGGTCTCGCCATATCGTACGCTTTAACCAAAATAAATTACTATAAATGCATGGGCTGTACCCACAACGCCTTCTACGAATGCTCTAAACTATCCAATAAAAGGGTCAGCTAATAAAACAAGCAGTTATTACGGAATGTAATAACTGCTCTTTTTTAGCATTCAGGAAACATAGCTGACGGCTGAAAAAGCCCAAGGGCCACGGCGCATGGGCCAGGAATATTTTTCAGGATATTAATAGCAATTAGTTCGGTGATATAAGAAGGTTATTTCACTTAATTAGCCAATTACTCTATGAGACATAATTTTACATGAAAGGATGATTTAAGATTCGCCGTTTAACCAATCTCCAAAGGACTTTTGCAGCCCTTTGCTGCGCTGGTTTGCTTGCTTTTTTTAGCTTGCCCTCGGATGCCAAGGCATCAAATGAAGCAAATATTGTAATTGACAACACCCCGGTTGTGATTCCCGCTGGTGACCAACCTGCCGCTTTAATAAATGGCAGAACCTTTGTGCCTTTAAGGGTGATTAGTGAGAACCTTGGCACCACGGTTCAGTGGCTGCCAGGATCTAGACAGGTGGTCATACTCACGGACAAAGCAACTTCTACGGTTGTTCCCGAGCGGTCTGCGGATAAAGCAAAAGCCATTGAAATTATTGTGGATGGTAAAGTTTTAAAGGTATCGGAGGCAGAAGGCTTACCCTTTCTCACCGACAAAAATCGCACCATGGTACCCTTTCGGGTTATTGGGGAAGCCTTGGGATGTGAAGTTCAATGGCAACAAAAAAGTAAAACAGTAGAAATAAAAAAACCGGCTTCCGTGGTTAAGCCACCCGTAGAAAAACCACCAGTGGAAAAACCACCCGCAGAAAAACCAGATAACAGTTATCCGGAACCTTCCCAGTCAGATATTGAAATGCTTAAGGAATTAGCTAGCTACCAAACAAATTTAAAAATGATGAATGGTAATGTGATTAATTCTAGAGATTTACTAAATACGGATACTGCCGTACTGAGTCCAGAACAACTAAAACAGCTTAAAACCTATCTGGATCAGATAAAAAAATATGGTTCAACCATTAAGCTCCCAGATGGTACAAAGATAAACACCGCAGAACTATCCATTTTAGGCCCCTCCATCGCCACTGCAAAGCAACTGAAGTCTTGGATTGCTGAAGAAACTCCGAGAATGCAAGCTAAAATGGCGCAGCTTAATCGTGAGTTTGTACCCATCCCTGATTTGGCCGAGCTTTATATCAAGATCGGTGAGGAGTATGGTGTCCGTGGGGATTTAGCCTTTTGTCAGGCAGCTAAGGAAACCCATTACTGGCAGTTTACCGGAGACGTTCAACCCTGGCAAAACAACTACTGTGGCCTAGGGGCCACTGGCAGTCCCTGTACCGGACAGGAATCCTTCAATGGTGCAGACCCAGCATTTATCCGCTTTGAAGCAGGTGTTCATGGGGCGATCTTTGTCTCCCCAGAGGCCGGGGTAGAGGCGCATATCCAACACTTATATGTCTATGCCACCAAGAAACCGCTGCCCGAGGGTAAGGTCTTGGTAGACCCCAGGTATAGTTTAGTAACCAAGGGCATTGCTCCTACCTGGCAAGGTCTTAACGCCCGTTGGGCTGTACCAGGTACGACCTATGGCCAAAGTATTATCCATGATTATTGGGAAGCAGCCTTAAAAAAATAAAGTATTCGAAAAGCCAATATTTATGATAGCATAAAAGAGTCCCGCAGAAAGGCAGTCCGTCATAAGACAGTATAAAAGCTTAAACTGTTAATGGCACTGCCAAGTAAAATGTCTGAAACAAGCGTATCGTTCACAAGGAGCGATACACTTGTTTTTTACTTTTTCTGTCCGAATAAGTAGATAGAGGGAGGGATAAAAATGGCTTCAAGCGAGGAGTTTACAAAATATGTTGCGGAGCAGCTTAGTGGTGCCGGGACAATTACCTATAAAAAAATGTTTGGGGAATATGGGCTTTACTGCAACGGAAAGTTTTTTGCTTCTGTCTGTGATAATCAGCTTTTTGTCAAAATTACTGATAAGGGTCGAGAAGTATTACGAAATCCAGAAATGGCTTCCCCCTATGAAGGAGCAAAACCGAGCTTTCTAATTACAGAGCTTGAGGATAAAGAACTTCTTTGCAGGTTGGCAACCGCAACCTGTAAGGCATTACCCGAACCAAGACCGAAAAAGAGGATAGACAAAAATAAGGAGGACAATTAAATGAACAGAATAACGGTTGTATGTTTAGGTGTACAGAACATGGAGAGATCCATTCGCTTTTATAAAGATGGATTGGGTTTTCAGACAAAAGAAACTCGCTATGATCCTCCCGTAATCTTTTTTGATACATCTGGCGGATTAAAATTAGAACTTTATCCACTTGATTTATTAGCTAAAGATATTGATGATAACAACCCACCTGCAATTCGCACTGGATTTTCAGGCATTACACTTGCTCACAATGTAAAAAGCAAGGATGAAGTACAGCGAATCATTGATTTAGCAAGAAAAGCTGGAGCGAAAATTGCTAAGGAGCCGCAGGAAGTTTTTTGGGGTGGGTATCACGCATATTTTTCTGATCCGGATGGTTATTATTGGGAAGTCGCATATGGTCCAGAGTTTAGATTTGATGAAAATGATATGTTGATTCTATAATTGAGATTAACAAAGTAATGGCAGTAAAAAGCATTACTTTGAAATCGTAAATAATTTTTCGGAAAAGTTGGATCGAGGTTAAAATAGAAAATATGGCAAACTTTACCGCCGCATAAGCGGAAAAAGAAAAAGCCGTTATTCGGCGGAGGGTAACTGTGCCATAAAAATATATTACCATTGAACAGCGGTTTTGAGGAAATCAAAGCCGTTGTTCTCTATTTTAAGAGGGCTTGGTTGGGAAAAGGTACAGGATTTGCGAAAAAACAAGCGTAGGCCGACACGCACAGGCAAGACCAATCTATTTTCGGGGTAAGCGAGACTTTTTTATACCTGAATGACTACACCACAGGCCAAGCGTTTCCCGGCATTGCCTGCTGGTTGAGTGCGATAATCGTCTGGGTTTTGATGAATAATTACCGACTTTCCGACAACCTGGGAAACTGAAAATTTATTGGTGAAGAAACACATCTTGGCATAGCCATTATTGGAAAATAATACGGGAAAATCCCCAGCATGGTTACCGTGAGGCTGATTTGTGGGATTCCAATGCCCACCTGCAGCCTGAAAGGGGTCGCTGGGATTGCCGACTTGACAGGAGCCACATTGGTGAATGTGAAAACCATGGGGACCAATGGGGTCATTACCGTTTTGAGCCGGTTGATAAGGGGGGAGGCACCAAACCTCTGCGGTAACCCAAGTGCCACCTGGAACAGCTTGAAAATACACCATTCCCCTTATTTCAGGTGCCAGTGGTCCGCCATAAATATAGGCGCAGGCATTCATAACATTATTCATCGTTGCACAGCCTTTCACACATGTATTATTTGCTAATTAGTCTATGCAATGACTTAGATGTTTGACCTTATGCATTTTGGAAAATTCGCTGTTTTTCGATATAAAAAAACCCCACTGGTATCCTTGGCGGACGAATACCAGTGGGGTTTTTTATTAGTTCCAGGCAAAATCTTGCCAATTATGATCCTTTACTCTGGCTGCTTTTTCATAGGTATTTTTAATATTTTTTTCTATAGCACCAGTGGTTCCTGGCAACCAGTTTTCACCATTATTTTGGGCAGGTTCTCTGCCATTCGATTCACCCTGATTACCCCCATTTCCTTGATTGCCCTGATTTTCTTGGTTATTCTCTTCGTCAGGGGTTTCAGGAAGAATTAATTTATATTTTTCTGCAGCGGCAGGGTCTATACCATTTTCTGTATGCAGCGTACAAGTGGTTGTTGGTGCCCTTAGGGCAAAGTCCGCCACTCCTGCGGGAACAGAGTAGGGTGTTTTAACAACAACCTTTGTAATACGATCAATACAGTAGTCATTTGGCAACAAACCAGTGGTTGCGCAGACATCCATGACCTGATGCAAATTATCCACTTCGGTGGGTACTGTTCCCTGGGCAAACATATCCGAAACCAAATGGTCAGAGGGAGTATGGGGCCCAGGTAAAAGTCCGGATTTACTGTCCACAGTTGTCGTTACGATACCAGAAGGTTTTGTAAAAGAGCGTACCGGCACATCGGCCAGGGCCTTATTCATAACCTCACGCCAAATCATGGCTGGATAAATACCACCAAAGGCCTGGGGCATTTTTTGCGGCAAATCATGACCCACCCACACAGCTCCAACTAACTCAGGAGTATAACCAACAAACCAAATATCTTTTCCCTCATCGGTGGTACCGGTTTTACCTGCCACCGGTCTGGCACCAAGATTGGCCCGGCTGCCTGTACCGGATCGAACAGCAGAAACCATCATGTCTGTAACCAGATAGGCAGTGGTGGGCTTCATGGCTTGACTACGTTCTGGTTTGAATTCATCCAAAATGGTTCCATCAAAACGCTCAACTTTGATAATCGCATGGGGTTTGACGTAAATACCCTGGTTGGCAAAGGCACCGTAGGCACCTGCCATATCCAGTGGCACAACCCCATTGCTAACCCCACCCAAGGCCATAGCAAGACCGTCCCGGTTAGCATCCAGGGTCGTTATGCCTAGCCCCTGGGCAAACTTGACAGATTGCTGAATGCCAACGGTATTTAAGAGTTTAACTGCTGCAATATTTACTGAACTGGTTAGAGCTTGTCGCAGGGTAATTAGGCCTCGGAAGCCACCGCCTGAGTTTTTTGGACTGTAGCTGCCAAAGGAGGTTGGGATATCATCAACAATGGAAGCAGGACCCATACCTTTATATTCAATGGCCGGCCCATAGGCCACAATAGGCTTAATGGAAGACCCAGGTTGACGACCAATTTTACTGCCATTGTCTAAAACTTGATATTGGGTGGCCCTGTTGAGGGATCTTTGATAGGTATGCTCCCGTCCACCCACAATGGCCCTTAAATAACCTGTGCCTGGTTCCATAAATACCGCAGCACCCTGGGGTTGTGGCAGACCGTTTTTATCCGCTGGGTAATTAGGAAAGTTATTGGCATTGGCCATGGCCATTTCTGCTAGTTTTTGTATTTTAGGATCGAGGGTGGTATATACTTTTAAACCGCCTTTGTAAACCATGTCTGGCCCGTAATTTTGAATCAATTTTTCCGTCACGTAGTCGATAAAGTAAGGATAAGGATATTTCGCTGCTTGCATTTTAGTGCTATCAGGCAGTGACTTAGATTCCGCCGTTTGACGTTGGTCCTCTGAAATTTTACCTGTATCTTTCATTCTTTGCAGAACCATATTACGGCGGTTTAAGGTTAAGTCATAATCCTTTTGGTGCTTTTCCTCAAGTTGTTTTACATCTTGTTTGGAAGATTTACCGTCATCCAGGTTGTCCACTGATTTTCCTGAGTCAAGATAACGTGAATAGGAGGAAGGTGCCTGGGGCAGGCCTGCTAAGAAGGCAGCCTCTTCCAACGTAATATCATCCGTTTTTAGATCCTTACCAAGGTATGTTTGGGCGGCGGATTGAATACCATAGGCTCCTTGACCAAAATATATTTTATTGAGGTACATTTCAAATATTTCATCTTTGGTAAAATGTCTTTCCATTTGCAGAGTTAGTACAACTTCCTGCATTTTTCTCTTAAAGCTTTGCTCTGGGGATAAGTAAGATAGTTTAACTAACTGCATGGTAATCGTACTAAACCCTTCGCGAATTCCACCGGCAGCTACGTTTCTAAACAAAGCCCGACCAAAACTTCGAAAGTTTATACCATGATGATCATAGAAACGATCGTCTTCTATGGCCAAAACAGCATCCTTTACGGATGTAGGTACTTCATCAAGTTTTATCGGTTCTCGGTTCTCTGTACCTATCCTAGTTGCCAGATTCCCATCTTTATCGTAGATAGAGGTGGGTACCATATTTTCAAGGGCTTGGGGGTTAAAGGCAGGCATGTCTGACATTGCATAGGCAAAATAGCTTAGTGATGCAATGCCGCCAATAATAAGGCATAAGAGTGTTATTAGTAAAATTAAGCGTCCGGGTCTAAGTCTCCGGCTTTTTCGCTTAGCCAAAAAAAATGACCTCCTTTGAGAAAAATAAAGGGCTATGATAACAGAATTATAACATACATAGGGAAAGATATTGTAGATTATTTTGATTTCTTGCCACCTAATGTTAGCTTTGGTATAATTAATAGGATTTGTTTAAATTATAATATGTTTTACGTAGGGGAAACAATTTTTAGACAGGTGAGTTCATAAGATGAGTAAAAGCCTAAATTGTTAAACGAGTCTTACAATATTTTTTATTAAAAAATATACAGGCTAACACCTTTTATTTCACCTCCACATATAGATTAATGTGGGGGTGAAAGCATTGTTTAAGAGAAAAAGACAAGTACCCGGTAAAATATTTATCTTGCTTGTTATTCTATGTCTTCCAGCTATAATTTTCTATGTGGACCGTCTACTTCAACCAACCCTTTTTACCATTGCCAGAGTAAAAGCGATCCATATGGCAACGGAAATAATGAATCAAGCCGTCATGGATAATTTAGCCAGTCAACAACTAAGTTATCAGGATTTAATTCAAATTCACAAGGATGAACAGGGAAAGATTGTTCTCGTACAGGCGGATACAATTAGGATTAACAGAGTTTCCAATGAAATAACCCTAATGATACAAGATTCCCTGAAAAAAATGGATAGTGAAAGCATTCATATTCCCCTGGGCCAACTATTGGGAATTCATTTGTTGGCTGCCCTTGGCCCGGATTTTAATGTAAAAATGATTCCTCTGGGTATTGTGCGGGTAGACGTTATCGATAAGTTTGAAGGGGCTGGCATTAATCAAACCAGGCATTTAATATGGTTGGATCTCAGCTCGGAATTCCAAATTGCGATACCATTATATAAAGAGGTATTTAAGGTTAGTACCAAGGTGCCTTTAGCCCAAAATATCATCGTCGGAGATGTACCACCTGCCCTGATAACGACACAGGGGGGGATTTTGGGAAGATAGGCTCATAGCTATCTCGGGAGTGAACAAAATGACAGCTGTACTAAAAATTACTTCAGCAATGATTATCTGGGGAAGCTTGGGGGTTTTTGTAAGGCATATTCATTTACCTTCGTTAGAAGCAGCCTTTTATCGAGCAGTGATTGCTACGCTGGTGCTATCGTTAGTATTTATTATTATTAAAAATAAAAACCTGCAAAGCATCCGTAAGAACCTGCCAATATTAGCCTTATCTGGCATTGCCATTGGTTTTAATTGGATCATGTTGTTCCAAGCCTACCGTTATACCACAATCTCCAATGCAACCTTAACTTATTATTTAGCACCGGTTTTGATTGTTTTAATATCACCCATCGTACTGAAGGAGAAACTGTCAGTTACTAAGATCCTATCCGTATTCGGTGGTATGGCGGGTTTGTTTCTTATTTTAAGCCAGCAAGCAAACCATGCGAATACAATGTATAATCATAGCTTGGGAATTACCTACGGGCTAATTGCCGCCGTATTTTATGCCGGGATTGTATTGTTAAACAAACGCATGAAGGATATTGATGGCTTTCAAATGACCTTTGTGCAATTGGCAACTGCAGCCCTGGTATTACTGCCTGTGGTTGCTGCAAGGAATAATTTTCAGATGGCCCAGGGGGACATCAAATATGTTCTGATTTTAGGTGTAGTACATACTGGTTTGGCTTATTTGCTTTATTTTTCGGGCCTAAAGGATATGAAGGCACAAAATGCTGCCTTACTTAGTTACCTAGACCCTATCTCTGCGGTGCTTTTCAGCACACTTTTATTAAATGAACCAATGGGATTATGGCAGGCTGTTGGTGGATTGTTAATTCTCGGGTCTGCTGTTTTTGGTACCAGGGAGCCAAAGCAAGAAGTAGTGACAACCGGATGAATGAGTTGTTAATTTTTTGCTTAGTGGCCATGAGCCATGAGCCATGGGCCTTGGACTTTATAATGAAACGGATGTTATTTTCAGGGTGGCGATTGGCCAACTAACTATGATATGATTGTTATAAAAGTAACAAGCAATGAGAAGGAGTCAGGGTATGAGCAAAAATCTAAGGTCCACAGACACGTTTAATTTTTCCTGTCATGAGGGACTGGCTTGTTTTAAACAATGCTGTAAAGATATCAATATCTTTTTAACACCCTATGACGTATTACGTTTAAAGCAATGTTTAGGAATGGATTCTGAGGAATTTCTAGAAAAACATACCCATGTTTTGAGTGCCCCTGGGTCAGGTTTTCCGGTGGTTATTCTTAAAATGAGGGAGGACAACCTGGTTTGCCCCTTCATTACCGATTATGGTTGCCAGGTCTATAAAGCCCGCCCTTGGTCCTGTCGGATGGCACCAGTGGAAGTAAGGGGTAAGGACCTCTATGGTATAGCCTTTGAAAAATCCCGCTGTCACGGATTAAATGAAAGCAAACAGTGGACGGTACAGGAATGGATGGAAAATCAGGGGCTGTTTGACTATGTTGAACCAGAAAAATTATTTGAACAAATTCCCCTTAAAATAAGATTAACCGGAGACAAGGCTTTCGATCAAGCGATTATGGCCATAATTTTTATGGGCTGTTACAATTTAGATCAGTTTCGGAGAATACTGCGGGATAATCCTGAATTAATTGGAAGTTCTCAGGCAGACTCTTTAACCGATGACCTTTCATTAATGAAGTTAGCCTTTAGGCGGTTACCGGAATTGATTAACGAGCATAAAAAATTGGAAGTGATAAAGTCAATTCTTGAAAAACAAGAAAGGGTTCATTTTTCTTAGTACGATCATCCCTGAAAGCTTATAATTCTGATAGTGAAATGAAAAGGGAATGCCGCAATAGTAAGCGGCATTCCCTTTTTGAATGTACGAATAATTCGCTTTGCTAATCTGCCCCACAATGGAACAGTGATAATATCTGGAACGCTTATTGCTGAATCAAGGCATAAAATAGAACAAATTATCACGAATGATTCCACTTTATATTTGGCACGCAAATTGCAATATATATCAGTTAATTCTGATAATTAAGGAAGATGATAACCCGACTTGCTGTCGGGTTATCATAAAACTAGTTTCTAATGATGATCCTCAGAGGGAATCCTATCCGGCAGGCCTTCTGGTTTCCGGTAAACACCACGGGGCACATAGTGGGTATGCAGGAGTTTGTGTGACTTTTCGCCCAGTGGTTCTACTAAAAACTCTTCATAGACGGCCTTAATGGCGGGGTTTTCATGGGATTTACGAATAGGTAGTTCTTCATCAGCCTTATAGATGCCGGCGATACGCTTGAGGCGTACTTCGAGGTTCGTGGGGATGGGTTGCCCGCCACCACCGATACAACCGCCGGGACAGCACATAATTTCGATGAAATGATAGTCAGCTTCGCCGGCACGTATCTTATCCAAAAGTTTACGTGCGTTACCTAAAGTATGGGCAACTGCAACTTTAACATCTAGGTCGCCAACTTTGAGGGTAGCTTCCTTAATACCTTCCATACCACGTACCGGAGTTAGATTTATATTAGGCATCGCTTCCTTGGTAAGAACTTCGTATACGGTACGGACTGCAGCTTCCATTACGCCGCCAGTGGCACCAAAGATAACTGCTGCACCTGTGGAAAGACCCATCGGAGCATCGTACTCTTCTTCGGCGAGACTTTCCCAATCAACACCGATCTCACGAAGCATACGGCCAAGCTCACGGGTGGTAAGGACAACATCAACATCTTGGTAACCGCTATCCTTGAGTTCGTCACGTCCTGCCTCAAACTTTTTAGCGGTACAGGGCATAATGGATACACTATAGATCGTGGCAGGGTCAATACCCTTTTTCTCAGCATAGAAGGATTTAGCCAAAGCACCAAACATCTGCTGAGGTGATTTACAGGTTGAAAGGTGTGCCAACAGGTCAGGATAATACATTTCGATGTATTTGATCCAACCGGGACTGCAAGAAGTAATCATGGGCAGTACGCCGCCTTCAGTCACACGCTTAATAAATTCATTGCCTTCTTCGATGATGGTAAGGTCTGCAGTAAAATCAGTATCCATAACACTGTCAAAGCCTAAACGACGCAGGGCCGCCACAAGTTTACCCGTGCTGACGGTACCAGGTTCCATACCAAATTCTTCGGCGATAGCTACCCGAACGGCTGGGGCAGTTTGAACAACCACATGCTTAGTGGAGTCATCCAAGGCACGCCACACTTTGCCGGTATCATCCACTTCGGTAATGGCGCCGGTGGGGCAAACCAAGGTGCATTGGCCACACATGGCACAGTTTACATCATTTAGTCCCTGGTTAAAGGGAGGGGCTACGATGGTTTCAAAACCACGGTTAATGGTACTGATGCATTTAATTCCCTGTACCTTTTCACAGACGGCCACACAGCGGCGGCATAGGATACATTTTCTTGGGTCGCGCACGATGGATGGTGAGGAGTTATCAATATCATCTTTTTTGTGGCTTTGGGCCGGTCTTACAAAGCGTACCTCTTTAAGTCCCATTGCTTCGGAAAGAGCTTGTAACTCACAGTTATTGTTGCGCAGGCAGGTATTGCACTCCTGCGGGTGGTTGGACTGAATTAGCTCCAGTGTCATTTTGCGTGAAGCTCTAACGACGGCGGAATTAGTTTTTACAACCATTCCCTCTGTCACTGGGGTAACACAGGCAGCCTGGAGGGCCCGGGCACCTTGAACTTCTACCACGCAAATACGACAGGCTCCGATGACATTAATTTCTTTCATATAGCAAAGGGTAGGTATATTAATGCCGATTTTTTTGGCGGCATCGAGAATCGTTGAACCCTGTTCAACTTCAAGTTTTACATTGTCAATAGTTAGTGTTACGGTTGCCATGCCTTTTCCCTCCTATCCTCTAGGATTTTAGGCCTTTGCGGGGCATTTTGCAAACGCCAGCCGGGCAGGTTTTATCCTTAATATGTGCCTCAAACTCATCACGGAAATAACGCAAAGTACTAAGAATGGGGTTTGGTGCAGTTTGGCCTAATCCGCATAGGGCAGAGGCCTTGACAGAATTAGCCAGTTCAACTAATAAATCTAAATCTTCTTCCTTGCCTAGACCCTTGGTAATGCGCTCGAGTATTTCTAGCATTCTTTTGGTACCAATACGGCAAGGGGTACATTTACCGCAAGACTCATCTTGGGTAAAACCAAGATAAAATTTAGCCAAGTCAACCATACAGGTTCCTTCATCAACGATAATCATGCCGCCGGAACCTACGATGGAACCCAGGGCTGCTAAGTTTTCATAATCAATGGGGGTATCCAGGTAAGCTGCAGGGATACAGCCTCCGGAAGGTCCTCCGGTTTGAGCTGCTTTGAAAGCTTTTCCATCCGGAACGCCGCCACCAATATCCTCAACCATTTCACGCAGGGTTAGGCCCAAGGGAATTTCCACTAAGCCAGTATTGGTAATTTTGCCTGCCAAGGTAAATACTTTGGTACCTTTACTCTTTTCGGTACCCATGGAGGCATACCATTCAGCACCATTTACGATAATGGGGCAAATGCTGGCCCAGGATTCTACGTTATTAATGATGGTAGGTTTATTAAAGAGACCAGAGACAGCGGGGAAGGGAGGACGTGGACGTGGTTCACCACGACGACCTTCGATGGAAGCTAGCAGGGCAGTCTCTTCGCCGCAGACAAAGGCTCCGGCACCCACACGAATCTCAATATCAAAACAAAAGTCTGTCCCCAAAATATTGTTGCCTAGTAAGCCAATTTCTCTGGACCGTTCTAAAGCTTTGTTAAAGTGGTCAATGGCCCGTGGATATTCCAAGCGAATATAGGCAAATCCTTTGCTTGCACCCACAGCATAACCGCCAACGGTCATGGCTTCAATTACGGAATAGGGGTCATCCTCTAATACCGAGCGATCCATAAAGGCACCCGGGTCACCTTCGTCACCGTTGCAAACAATATACTTTTGATCAGACTGCTGATCCAAAACAAATTGCCATTTTACACCGGTGGGGAAACCAGCACCACCACGACCCCGCAAACCAGACTTTTTAACCTCATCGACGACCTGTTGGGGGGTCATTTGCTTAAGCGCTTTAGCCAAAGCTTTATAGCCATCCATTGCTATGTATTCTTCAATGGATGTTTGGTTGATTAAGCCACAATTCCTTAGGGCGTTGCGTTTTTGTTTTTTGAAGAAAGTCATATCATTTTTGCGTGGTTGAACGGAACCATCGGCAGCATGATAACAAAGTCTTTCAACAATTTTGCCACCCATTAAATGAGTGGATACAATGTCATCCGCATCTTCCGGTTGTACCCGGCAGTAGTAATACCCCTCTGGAAATACTGTAATCACTGGCCCCATTTCACAGGTACCCATACAACCGGTAACCACAACTTTAACCTGGTCTTGCAGGTTATTTTTCGTAATGGATTCTTGGAGAGATTCCAGTGTATTTTTGCAGCCAATGGAAATACATCCAGTACCACCGCAAACTAACACATGATATTTGTAGTTGTCGGAGGGTTCTTCACCCAAGCGTAATTTTATTGTTTCTTTAGCAGTTGCTCTTAATAATTCGAGCTCTGTAAAATTCATATATTTCACCTCCCTGGAGGTATTATTCATATTTTGCTAATACTTCAGAAACTTTTTCAGCAGTCATCCGAGGGAAAACTTCCCCATTAACTGTCATTACGGGGGCAATACCGCAGGCCCCTAAGCACCTTACTAAATCCAAACTAAAACGGCGATCTTCGGTTGTATTGCCAGCCTTAATACCCATTTCTTTTTCCAACATTACCTGAACCTCAGGTGCTCCTTTAACGTAACAGGCTGTGCCAAGACAGAGGTTAACGGAATGTCTACCTCTGGGACGCAGACTGAAAGCTGCATAAAAGGTTGCAACTCCGTATACATCGCTGAGAGGCACCCCTAACGCTTCTGCAGCTTGAACTAAGGTGTCTTTGGGTAGGTAGCCGTGTATTTCCTGAATACCTGCCATTACCACAATAAGTCCATTGGGATTGCCCTTATATTGGGCAAACAGTGCATCTAATTTACCTTCTTGATTACAGTTGCATTTGCATTCTGCACCCATGGATGGTTCC
The DNA here is from genome assembly GCF_036763075.1 of Desulfotomaculum sp. 1211_IL3151. NCBI lineage: Bacteria > Bacillati > Bacillota > Clostridia > Eubacteriales > Desulfotomaculaceae > Desulfotomaculum > Desulfotomaculum sp. 1211_IL3151. The sequence goes on from NZ_JBAIYV010000013.1 coordinate 67,500, forward strand.
TCCTTTCGTCGGAAGCGTATTTTTAATTTGTCGCTTCTGTTATTGTTCAATAGTTGATGGAATGATGCTTGGTTCGATATCACCACCCTCCAAATAATACTTATGAGAACAAAGAAAGATTAATCCATTATGCATAGGATTAATACACAGTATTTTTGAAATTTTACGAAAAAACGTTACAAAGGGAGTGGCATTAAGCGAAAATCGGTTGACCATAATGGTCAAAAAGGGGAGTAAAATCCTTAGTAAGCCCTGAAGTTAAGAAGATATATTGATCATAGGCGTCAACACAGGGTTCAAAAGTTGGCATATCCGGCATATTTATGCTAATTTCATTGGTGATGGAGTTATTGGCAATAGCTGTAATAATGATCTGCCCGTTGACTAGTTGTTGTAAGACCAACTGTCACACCTCCATTACTAAATATTCTATAACTTTCTTTTTTTTAAAAATGTCATTGACATGACAAAAAATACATTAAAGTGTGTCTAGTGATACTTATTAAAACATTAAAAATATTCAAAAAATTATAATTTAGGTTTATTCTACTCCAGTTTGTTCGTAAGCGTCAAGTACTTTTAAGCCAACTTAATTAATAATATTTCGACAACCGGTCTTAGTTTATATGTATATTTTAAACGCAGAAAGTATGCCGCTCCCCCTAACAATTGCAGCATTTTAAAAAAAGAAATGTCGCTAGCTACAAAGTAGTTTCGCGACATTTCTTTTTGTTTATTTATATTTAAAGTTTGATTGAGTTAAGGACATTCTCGGGGCTGACATTCATAATGTTGTTGTTTACTTTAACGGATACCCCATCACCGCAGTTTTCCAGGCAAAAGGCACCTTTTATTTTGATCGGTAAGCCAGCTAATTTTTCAATAACAGAAAGGGAACCTTTTTTGATGCAGCCTTCGCCAAGACACACTGTAATTTCCGGTCCTTCAGCATCCTGCAGGGTAATTTCATTACCGGCAACACGCTTTTTGGGATGATAATGGGTATGAAGTTCCTGGTGTGTCTCATGGTTGCAGCAACCACCCCAGTATTTTTCAAAGATATTGTTAAGATCTTCGTTGTCCTGGGCCTTGTGCAATTCCAGTTTTGCATCGATTTGATAAATTTCTTTGGCTCTGGCCTGACGGTGTTCCGAATCATTTTGGCAGGGCTGACCGCCGCCGCCTACACAACCGCCTGGGCAAGCCATAACCTCTACAGCCTGAATATTAAGTTCTCCGGTTTTAATCTTTTGAATTAACTCTTCTGCGGCGGCAAGTCCATTAACCACGGCTAGCGTTAGCTTATTGTCACCGACATTAATACTGGCAATTTTGGTGTCATTCATACCCCGGGTAAAATCGATGTCAATTCTGCCGTCCGCATTCAGTAATTTACCGGCTACATAACGAATGACCGATTCCATTACACCGCCGGTGGCACCAAACAACACACCAGAGCCGGTGCCTTGCTGCATTGGCTGATCAAAGGCGGCATCTTCCAGAGCCTCAAAGAGGATACCGGCTTCCCTAAACATTCTGGCGGCTTCCACGGTTGTTAGTACAGCATCCACATCGTAAGAGCCATCTGTGGTAAATTCCGGTCGCTTGGCTTCGTACTTTTTAGCTGTACAGGGCATGATGGAAACAACATACATATCCTGGGGAGCAATTCCCAGTTCTTTAGCATATTTTTTCTTCAGCACAGAGCCAAACATCTGTTGTGGAGAGCGACAACTGGATAAATTATTTAATAATTCGGGATGGAACTGTTCAGCATATTTTACCCAGCCAGGACAACAGGAAGTAAAGAGGGGTAGGTTTTCACCCTTTACCAGCCTAGTTAAAAATTCGTTGGATTCTTCGATGGTTGTCATATCCGCTGTAAAGACAGTATCAAATACCTTAGCAAAGCCCAGTTTACGTAGGGCGGAGACAATTTTACCCGTTACCTCGATGGACCCAAGGTTGAATTCTTCCCCTAAAGCTGCCCTAGGGGCAGGTGCGATTTGGCAAACCACTGTTTTATTAGGATCGCGCAGGGCGGCCCAAACCTCATCGATGGCTGAAGAGTTAGAAGTCAAGGCGCCGCAGGGGCAAACGGCGATGCACTGGCCACAGTTAATACAGGCCGATTCAGAGAGGGACTGGTCCATCCCAGACACGATTTCTGTACGGGAACCACGGTTCTTAAAGTCCCATACGCCAATGCCTTGTTTTTCCTTGCAAACCCGTACACATAGGCCACATAAAATGCACTTATTAGGGTCCCTAATAATGGAGGGGCTGGATGTATCCACTGGTGCCACAATCGTACGATTAGGATACCGTAACCTCTTAATGCCGTAATCACTGGCGTATTTTTGCAGCTTACAGGCCCCACTGGACTCACAGGTTGTGCATTCCCGGTCATGGTTTGCCAGAAGCAGCTCAAGAACCATTTTGCGGACTTTATTTACCTTTTCGGAATTGGTGAAGACAACCATGCCGTCCATTGGTGCAGTGGAGCAAGAGGTTTGAATCCCCATTTTTTCTATCTCTACCACACATAAGCGACATGCTCCCGCCACCGTTAATTCGGGGTGGTAGCAGAGGGTAGGGATATTGATACCTGCTTTTTTAGCAACGGCTAAAATATTTTTTTCGTCTGTGAAATCGATTATTTGACCATTAATGGTAATTTTTCCACTCATCACGTCACACCCTTTCTCAGATACCGGCTACCTGATCTCGATGGAACCGAATTTACATTTTTCCATGCAGGCGCCACACTTTAGACATAATTCTGTATTAATAACATGCGGTTGTTTCTTATCTCCGGTAATGGCACCAGCGGGGCAGACTCGGGAGCAGACAGTACAGCCCTTACATTTATCAGGATCAATGTAGTATTCTTTTAAGGCCTGACAGGCACCGGCAGGACATTTCTTATCACGTACGTGAGCCAAATACTCGTCACGGAAGTAACGGAGAGTGGTAAGAACCGGGTTAGGGGCGGTTTTGCCAAGCCCGCATAATGAACCGTTCTTAACGTTTTGGGCCAATTCCTCTAACAAGTCGAGGTCGGCCTCGGTTCCTTTACCCTCGGTAATCTTAGTTAACAGGGCCAGAAGTTGTTTGGTTCCTTCACGACAAGGCACACATTTACCGCAGGATTCGTTTTGTACAAAGCCCATAAAGAACTTGGCTGTTTCTACCATACAGGTATCATCACCCATCACAACCAGTCCCCCGGACCCGATCATGGCTCCTGCCTTCATTAGTTCATCATAATCAAGGGCGATGTCTAATTTATCTTCCGTCAAGCAACCGCCGGAGGGTCCGCCAATTTGTACGGATTTATATTTTTTACCATCCCGCAGACCACCGCCGATGTCAAAGACCACTTCGCGCAGGGTGACACCCATTGGTACTTCCACCAGACCGGTATTTTGTACCTGACCGGCCAGGGCAAAGGTTTTGGTCCCAGAACTTTGTGCCGTACCATAACTTTTAAATAAGGCGGCACCATTATTGATGATGAAGCGAAGGTTTGCTAAGGTTTCTACGTTATTAATAATGGTTGGGCAACCCCATAGCCCTTTAACAGCCGGGAAGGGGGGGCGGGGGCGAGGCATACCACGTTCACCTTCGATAGAGGCAATGAGGGCAGTTTCTTCACCG